>PNLC01000564.1 GCA_013822885.1 Bradyrhizobium sp. | reverse complement strand
ATGAAATTACTAAGTGCCAACAACGGGCGCATTAAGCTCTCCTCGGACGCGTCATCGACGCGCGCCGGATTTCTTCATTGATATTGCGTTGCCTCGCGGCGCTGGGCGCGCAGAGCTGCTGCCGCGCGGCAAACGCGCAGGCTCGATCCCGCGCCGGCAACGCGCAGATCCACGGCTCACACGCCGGAGCGATTGCAACGATAGTCCTCCCCACTTCTGCGCTACCGCCGTCTTGACTGCACCTTAAGGGTGAAGCGGCCTGTCCCGGCCGTGCTGGCGTGAAAGCAGCCGCACCATTTCAGCGCGGCGCGACGGCGTCAATTGGGGGAATGGAAAATCGGCGAGCAGTGTCAATTCGGTGGGGGGCAGGCACTGCTGTTACAGGCGACCTATGGAGAATTCAGCCGCCGGTCACGCTCATGTGGCGGCTGACGCTCGGGCGGTTATGCCTGCGGTCGATGATGAAGTCGTGGCCTTTCGGCTTCAGTCCGATGGCACGATCGATCGCGGCCGAGAGCAGGTCGTTGTCGGCAGAGGCCCGCAGCGGCTTGCGCAAATCGGAGGCATCCTCGTGGCCGAGGCAGGTGTGCAGCGTGCCGGTGCAGGTGATCCGTACCCGGTTACAGGACTCGCAGAAATTATGCGTCATCGGCGTGATGAAGCCGAGCTTGCCGCCGGTCTCGCTGATGCGGACATAGCGCGCGGGGCCGCCGGTATCGTCGGCGAGGTCGGTCAGCGTGTAGTGCTTGGCGAGGCGGGCGCGCAGCAGCGACAGCGGTACATACTGATCGATCCGGCCTTCGCCGATGTCGCCCATCGGCATCACCTCGATCAGCGTCAGCGCCATGCCCTTGCCGTGCGCCCATTCCATCAGGGACGGGATTTCTTCCTCGTTCATGTTCTTGAGCGCCACCGCATTGATCTTGACGGCGAGGCCGGCGCTGCGCGCGGCTTCGATCCCGGCCAGAACCTTGTCGAGATCGCCCCAGCGGGTGATGGCGCGGAATTTTTGTGCATCGAGCGTGTCGAGCGAGACGTTGACGCGGCGGACGCCGCAGTCGGCCAGCTCGCTGGCAAAGCGCGCCAGTTGCGAACCGTTGGTGGTCAGCGTCAGCTCATCGAGCGCGCCGCTGCCAAGATGGCGCGACAGCGAGCGTACCAGCGTCATGACATTGCGCCGGACCAGCGGCTCGCCGCCGGTGAGGCGCAGCTTGCGTACGCCCTTGGCGATGAACGCCGAGCACAGCCGGTCGAGTTCCTCCAGCGTCAAGAGATCCGCCTTGGGCAGGAACGTCATGTCTTCGGACATGCAGTAGAAGCAGCGCAGGTCGCAGCGATCGGTCACCGAGACGCGCAAATAGCGGATGGTCCGGCCGAACGGATCGACCATCGGCTGGAACAGCTGATCGGCTGACTTCAACGTGGAAACGCTCATTCAAACTGCCTTGCAAACTGCCCTGCATGCGTGCCGGGTTGGGCGCGGGCCACCGCGACGTCGCTGCCAATCTAGGCACGTTGCCAGCCGCCTACAATCACGGCTTTCGGCTGCGGTGCGGTAATCACCGGCCGGGCAGGGCCAGGACGCAGCGCGCTTCCTCGCGGAGGAATGCGAAATAAATGTATATATGTCAATAGATTAGGTGCCGGATGATGCGGTCTGCCTGAGGCTGTGCACGGCATCGGGCAGGTCCCGCATATGGCCGATCAGCCGGTCCGGCTTCAGTTCGGCGATGGGCACATCGGTGTAGCCGAACTCGACGCCGATGACGGGGATGCCGGCTCGCCTGGCCACGCCGACGTCGGGGCCGGCGTCGCCTACCATGATGGTGGCGCGGATATGCCCGCCTGCGCGCGCCACCGTCTGCTGCAGGATAACGGGATCGGGCTTGGCGACGCCGAACGTGTCGGCGCCGCAGATCGCGGCAAACCGCGGGCTCAGGCCGAGCTCGTCGAGCAGCCGTTTCGACAGCCATTCCAGCTTGTTGGTGCACACGGCAAACAGGTATCCCTGCGCGGCGAGGTCATCGAGGGCGGCCTCCAGCCCCTCGAACGGCCGCGATTCGTCGGCGATGTGGGCGGCGTAATAGTCGATGAAATCGCGGGTCAGGCGGTCGACGTCGGAGACGCTCATCACGCGGCCTTCCACCTCGAGGCCGCGCTCGATCAGCTTGCGGGCGCCGGCGCCGATCATGTTGCGCGCAGATTTCAGGGGGACCGGGGGCATGCCCTCGCGGTCGAGGACATAATTGAGCGCGGCGATCAGGTCGGGCGCGGTGTCGACCAGCGTGCCGTCGAGATCGAAGACAACAGTGCGGGGAAGGGTCATTGCAATTCGCTATCCGTCTGCGCGCCTTCATGCAAGCGGCGGCGGCACAACCGATAGCCGATTCGGGCCAAAAGGCGTCGACCATGGCGCTGTTCCCGGCGCCAAAACGAGGCTAGAAGCCTTCCGGCGGGTTATTGAGAGGCATCGTCTGCAAGTGAATATGAACCAGTTGAAGCGGCAGGCTGCGGCGCGTGCGCTGGAGCATGTGCAGGACGGCATGAAGCTCGGTCTCGGCACCGGTTCGACCGCGAAGCACTTTGTCGAACTGCTCGGCGAGAAAGTGGCCGCGGGGATGCGGGTGATCGGCGTGCCGACCTCGGAAGCCACCCGCGCCGACGCCGAGCGCTGCAAAATCCCGCTGACCACGCTCGACGAGATCGACCGGCTCGACCTGACGGTGGACGGCGCCGACGAGGTCGACCACGCGCTCAACCTGATCAAGGGCGGCGGCGGCGCGCTGTTGCGGGAGAAGATCGTGGCGGCGGCGTCGGATCGCATGATCGTGATCGCCGACGACAGCAAATGGGTCGACGTTCTCGGCCGTTTTCCCCTGCCTGTCGAGGTGATTCCGTTCGGGCTGGCGGCGACGCAGCGGGCCCTGGCCGATGCATTTGCGCAAAGCGGCGTTTCCGGGCAAATGGGGGTCCGGAAGGGCAGGGACGGTCACGTTTTTGTCACCGATGGCGGCCACTGGATTGTCGATGCCCATCTTGGACGCATCACGGATCCGCCGCGTCTGGCGGGCCTCCTGAGCCTGATCCCGGGCGTCGTTGAACACGGGCTGTTCATTGGACTGGCCGGCACCGCCGTCCTGGCGGGCGCACAGGGAATTCGCGTAGTTGAGCGGCGCTAGCGCCGGTAATCGAGGAGA
>PNLC01000563.1 GCA_013822885.1 Bradyrhizobium sp. | reverse complement strand
CAGGCCCGACGAAGCGCAGATTGGCTTCCATGCCGGTGAGGCCGTCGGGCGAGAATGACGTGCGCTCCTCCAGGAACACCCGCACCTCGTCGTCCCAATCGATGTCGTCGAGCGCGAAGGTGACGAGGCCGAGTTCTTCGGCCTCCTCCGCGTCGAGCGTCGTGCCGATGGTGGCTTCGGCGCGGTCCAGATCGGACGGATCGGCCTGGAAGCGCGATTGCAGCCGGGTCAGGCCGTGGCTCATCGGATAGGGGCCGAAATTCATCGCGGTCAACTGCAGCGCCGGAGGCTTGCGGTTATCGCCCTGCCGCGAGCCGATCAGCATGTAGGAACGGTCGGCGGCGAACACGAGTTCGGCCAGCGTGCCCGCAAAGCATGAGCCGGGCTCGACTAGCGTCACCAGCGTGCGCGAGGTGACGTCGATGCGCTTGAGCACCCGCTTCCAGTAATGCCTGACCTCATTGACCAGCCAGTGCGCCTTGTTGGCTTCGAGGAAGGCATCATGGGCGACGATGTTGGCGGGATCGCCGTGGCTCTTGAACACCAGCATGGCGATTTCGAGTTCGTTGATGCGCAGATGAAGGATGGCGTCGTCGAGTTCGCGCGCCACCTGCAGCGGCCAGAACGCCGCGCCCTGGGCCACGAGGCCGTCGATATCGGCGGGCGGGGCCGTCTCCGGCGCCTTGATCGAGATGGTGGCGATCCGTGCCGCGCGATCGATGTCGACGCTGACGAAGCCGTAGCGGATGCCGGCATCGTCGATGGTGCGATCGAGCGGCGTAAGCGTGATGCCGTTGCCGTTGCCGTTGCGCTTCGAGCCAGCGGCGAATTCCTTGGCACGCTCGTCAACCTTGGCCTCGAGCTTGCTGTTGGGCACGATCTCGTCGACCAGCCGCCACGCGACCGCGCGCTTGCCCTTGATGCCTTCCTCGATGGTGCAGAAGAAGTCCGCATGGTCGCGGCGCACCTTGCGCTTGTCGACCACGCGCGTCAGGCCGCCGGTGCCCGGCAGCACCGCCAGCAGCGGCACTTCCGGCAACGACACGGCTGCAGCGCCGTCATCGGCCAGCATGATGTGATCGGTGGCGAGCGCCAGTTCATAGCCGCCGCCGGCCGCGGTGCCGTTGACGACGGTGATGAAGCGCTGCCCGGAATTCTCCGAAGAATCCTCCAGACCATTGCGGGTCTCGTTGGTGAATTTGCAGAAATTGACTTTGTGGGCATGCGTCGACCCGGCCAGCATGCGGATATTGGCGCCGGCGCAGAACACCCGGTTCTTGCCGGAGCGGACGACTACCGCCTTCACCTCGGGGTGCTCGAACCGCAGCCGCTGCACGGCGTCGGCGAGTTCGATGTCGACGCCAAGATCGTAGGAATTCAGCTTGAGCTGGTAGCCCTCGAACAGGCCGCCATTCTCGTCGACGTCCATGGTGAGCGTCGCGACGTCGCCTTCGACGGCAATCTTCCAGTGCCGGTAGCGCGACGGATCGGTTTGAAAATCGATGTACTTGGCGCCGCCTGCGAGGACGCGATCGTCACCGGCCATGAGCCACCCTTGAGCGTTTTATTGGTCTAGCTATCATGCACAATAATGCATGTTTTAGATCTCGTCCAGCCCAGAACACCAAAACATGCATTTTGTTTCATGTTCATCGAAACGGCCGCTCGGCCAATGGCCTAGCGGACGCAGCGGGCATCTCAGGCCGCCAAGGCCCCGTCCGCGCGGAGCACCGCCGCCGCGAAATCGGCAATCGCCGCCAGCGTCTCGCCTGCCGCCTCGCGATGCGGGGAGTGGCCGGCATCGGCAATCAGCACGACATCGACCGGGCAATAGCATTCCTCCTGCGCGATCTCGACCTGGCGCAGGGTGCCGTACTGATCCTGCTCGCCTTGCACGATCGCGACCGGGACGCGGATATAGGCGAGGTACTCGGAAATATCCCAGTCGCGGAATTTCGGATCGAGCCAGGCGTCGTTCCAGCCGTAGAAGGTGTTGTCGGCATCCTTGTGCCAGCGCGACAGCTTCTCTTTCAGGTTCGTGGTCTCGTAGGTCGTTTTGATCTCGGCGATGGAAGCCACCGAGATATCCTCGACGATGAAATGCGGGGCGATCAGCGCGATGCCCTCGACGCGGTGATCCTGGCGAGACCCTGCATAGATCGCCGCGATCGAGGCGCCGTCGGAATGTCCGAGCAGCAGGCCTCTACGAAACCCAATGGCATCGAGCAGTTTCGGCAGCACATCGAGCGCCTCGGTGTGCATGTAGTCGAGCGGGCGCGGCAGTCTTGCCGGCGTCGAGGCGCCATAGCCGGCGCGCGAATAGGCGAAGACACCGGCGCCGGTCGCGGCCTGCAGTTTTTCAGGAAAGTCGCCCCACAGCCCGGCGGAGCCGAGGCCTTCGTGCAGCATCACGATGGTGGGGGCCTGCTCGGGCGATGGGCCGATCATGCGGTATTCGAGATCGGAAGCGCCGATGGTGAGGAAGCCATTTGGGAGAAGTGTTGTCATTTTGTCTCCACTAACTCCGTCATGCCCGGGCCTGTCCCGGGCATCCACGTCTTTCGTGCCGAGAAGCAAGACGTGGATGGCCGGGACAAGCCCGGCCATGACGGCTCAAATATTACCCGCGCAACTTGAACCGTTGAATCTTTCCCGTCGCGGTCTTCGGCAGGCTGTCCACCACGTCGATCCAGCGCGGATATTTCCACGGGCCGATCTTCTGCTTGACGTGCTCCTTCAGCGCATCGTGCAGGCCGTCGGTTTTGGTATCGGCGCGCAGCACGACGAAGGCCTTCGGCTTCAACAATCCTTCCGGATCGGCTTCAGGCACGACGGCGGCTTCCAGCACCGCCGGATGGGTGATCAGCGCGCTCTCGACCTCGAACGGCGAAACCCAGATGCCGGAGACCTTGAACATGTCGTCGCTGCGGCCGCAAAACGTATAACGGCCGTCGGCGTCGCGAATGTACTTGTCGCCGGTGCGGGTCCAGTGGCCTTCAAAGGTCTGCCGGCTCTTGCTGCGCTGGTTCCAGTAGCCTTCGCCGGCGGAGGGCGCATCGACCAGCAATTCGCCGACCTCGCCATCGGGCACCTCAGTGCCGGCTTCATTGATCAGCCGCACCTTGTAGCCGGGCACGGGACGGCCGGACGAGCCGTATTTGATGTCGCCGGGCGCGTTGGAGAGGAAGATGTGCAGCAGCTCGGTC
>PNLC01000562.1 GCA_013822885.1 Bradyrhizobium sp. | reverse complement strand
GCGCGTCTCACCGGCCACATCCTGCAGGAAGGCCGCCGGCGCAAAGCCAAGTGGGGCGTCGTCACGATGTGCATCGGCGGCGGCCAGGGCGGCGCAGGCCTGTTCGAAATTTATAGCTGAAGCGCTTTCGCGCTTAAGTGAATCGGCGGATCGAAACAAAGAAAATGGCTCCGTGAGGAGCCATTTTCAGTTTGACGTGTCGGTCTTAGTAGCGACTTCTCTTGATAACCACGACCTTGTCGCGATGACCGTGCCGCCATCCGCGATGGTAGCCGCGATCATGCCGGTATTGGGCACGCGCGCCATGATGGCCGTGATGATGACCATGATAGCCACCACGCTTGATCACGACAGTCTGCGCGCTCCCGATAGACGGCGCAGCGACAACGATCGCACCAAGCGCAGCCATGATAATTCCAAACTTCTTCATTCCAGTCCTCCTCATTGAGCGGACATTCACCTCTCATCGTGGCGATCGTTCCCGCGGAACTTGAAGAGAATTCTGAACGCTTGTTCAGATGATCATGCGGTGCAGGCTGACGCTTCCACCGAGTTCCGCCCGCTTGCGCAAGGTCGGTCCCGGGCGCATCATCCCGTCATAAAAAATCACAGGGGGAACGCTGCCATGAGCGGATTTTCACGCCGTGACTTTCTGAGCTTGACCGGATCGGCCGCCGTTGCCGGGATCGGCGGACGCGCCAACGCCGCGATGGGCCCGACCGACAAGTTCGACCTCGTCATCAAGGGCGGCGACGTGCTCGACCCCAGCCAGTCGCTGCGCGGAAAGCGCGACATCGGCATTCGCTGGGGCGTGATCGAGGCCATCGAAAACGAGATCCCGGCGCCGCGCGCGTCGAAGACCATCGACGCATCCGGCAAGCTGGTGACGCCGGGCCTGATCGATCTGCACTCCCACGTCTATCCCTACGGCTCGGCGATCGGCATTCCCGCCGACGAACTGGTGCAGGCGCAGGCCACCACCACGGTGGTGTCGGCGGGCGACGCCGGCGTTAACAATCTCGCAGCGCTGCGCCGTTACATCGTGGCGCAATCGCGGGCGCGGATTTACGCTTTCGTCCATATCGCCAATAATGGCTTGTCCGGCTTCCCCGTCGCCGAACTCTACAACATCGACTATGCGCAGATGGACGCCTGCGCGATGGCGCTGGCGGAAAATCCGGACTTCCTGCTCGGCGTGAAAGTTCGGATGTCCGAGAACGTCATCGCCAGGCACGGCCTCGAGCCGTTGAAGCGCGCGATCAAGGCCTGCGAGATGTGCGGCTGGCCGGCCAAGATGATGGTCCATATCGGCGGCGTCGAGACCAAGGAATTGATGTCGGAGATTCTCGGCCTGCTGCGGCCGGGCGATGTGCTGACGCATGCCTATTCCGGCGCGCCGAACATCGCCGGCGTGTTCACCAACATCGTGCAGGACGGCAGACTGTTGCCGGCGGCGCTGTCCGCCAAGCAGCGCGGCGTGATGTTCGATGTCGGCCATGGAGGCGGCAGTTTTGATTTCACGGTGGCGGAGGTGGCAATAGCGGGCGGCTGCGGCCCCGATACGATCTCCTCTGACATCCACGTCTTCTCCGGCAATTCGCCGGGCATGCCCTATCTGCCGAACGTCATGAGCAAGTTCATCCCGCTCGGATATACGGTGGAGCAGGTGGTAGCGATGGCGACGATTGCGCCCGCAAAGATCATCAACCGCGCGCCAAAGATCGGCACGCTGCAGATCGGCGCCCCCGGCGATGTCGCGATCATGGAGTTGATCGAAGCCCAGACCTCGTTCGTCGACACCCGCAACAACAGGCGCGAGGGCAAGCTGCTGCTCAAGCCAGTGCAGACCGTGATCAACGGCGTGCCGTTCGGCCGGCCGTACCAGGCGCCGTTCGCGGTGCGCTGAGGAGCGCACCGCATTTGATCCTGATCAATGCGTCAACTTTCTCGCTTCGCGATCATTTGACGAGCGAGAGGGTTGAACGTGGCACGCAGCGGAAGCCTATCCGATACCGAAGCATTTCCGAATCCCAATGTCCGATCGCTTCCTTATGACGAGGAGGGCCGGCTGCCGCACGAGAGCGAGTTTCTTGCACAACTCGGCTGTCGGGTGCGCGAGGCCCGCGCGCTGCACGGCATGTCACGGCGGGAATTGGCGCGCCGGTCCGGCATGTCCGAGCGCTACGTCGCCCAGATCGAGGCCGGCAAGGGCAACGTGTCGATCGTGCGGCTGCTGCGGATCGCTTTGGTATTCCGCTGCGGCGGGCCTTCCGCCTGACGCTGGTAGCGGACGCAACGGCTATTTCCGCAACCGCTTCTCCACGTTCGCGGACCGCTCGGGCACGCCGAACTCCTTGCGGCACACCTCTGCCAGCACGGCGACGCCTTCGCGGATCTGTTCGTGCGAGGGGCTGGCGAAGCACAGCCGGAGCCGGCAGCCCGCATGGGCTTTGTCGGTCGACCATTCCGGTCCGGGATTGATGGCGACACCGGCGGCAAGTGCTGCCTGGTAGAGTTTCAGCGTGTCGACATTGTCGGGCAGTTTGACCCACAGGAAGATGCCGCCCTTGGGGTCCTCGAATTCGGCCGCGGTGCCGAATTGCTCGTTGAGCGCTTCCATCAGCGTATCGAGCTTGGCGCGCAGGCCGCGCGTCAGTTTCGGCACGTGGGTTTCGAAATGCGGCGCGCAATATTCCGCCAGTACCATCTGTTCCAGCGCGCCGGAACCCGCATCGGTCTTCAGCGCCAGCATCCGCGACATCATTTCCCAGGGCGCGACGATGAAGCCGACGCGCAGCGCAGGTGCGATCGACTTCGAGAACGAGCCGATGTGGATGACGCCGCCATGCTTGCTCATGGCATAGATCGCGGGCGGGCGCTCGCCGGTCCAGATCAGGTCGGCGTAGCAATCGTCCTCGAAGATTGGCACGCCGTACTCTTGCGACAGCTTCAGCATCTCCGCGCGCCGCGTCTCCGGCATGATCGTGCCGGTCGGGTTCTGCACGGTCGGGATGGTGTAGATGTATTTCGGCGTGATGCCGCGCCGCTTGTGGTCGGCCAGCGCTGCCGCCAGCGCATCCATCCGCATGCCGTCTTCATCCAGGGGAATGCCGACCGCCTTGACGCCGAGCCGCGTCAGCCGGTTCAGCGAGCCCTGATAGGTCTCCTGTTCGATCAGCACGGTGTCGCCGCGCGCCAGCAATGTCTGA
>PNLC01000561.1 GCA_013822885.1 Bradyrhizobium sp. | reverse complement strand
GGTCCGGTACAGTCGGCCGACCCGGAAATCACTGTCGTTCGGCAGCGGCTGGGCCAGCCGCGCCAGCCGCTCCGGTTCGGTGACGAAGAAGCCGGTGTCGACCATGCCGAGCGGATCGAGCAGCTTTTCCTTCTCGATCTCGAGCAACGGTTTTCCGGACACGATCTCCATGATCCGCGCCAGAATGTCGGTGGAATGGCCGTATTGCCAGAGCGCACCCGGCTGGTTGTGCAGCGGCAGCTTGGCGATCCGCTCGGCGAATTCAGCGAGGTCGAATTCGCCCGCGTAGAGGTTGGCCTCCTTGTAGGCCTTGCGCACCAGGCTGTCGCCGTAGAAGCCGTAGGTGATGCCGGAAGTATGACGCATCAGGTCGAGGATGGTAATCGGGCGAACCAGAGGCACAAGTTCGAGCGTCTTGGTGCCGTCATCGGCCTTTTTTTCCACGCCCACTTTCATATTGGCGAAGGAGGGAATGTATTTCGAGACGGGATCGTCGAGCTTGATCTTGCCGTCCTGGATCAACTGCATCGCCACGACAGAGGTGATCGCCTTGGTCAGCGAAGACAGGCGGAAGATGGTCTTGTCATTGATCGGCGCCTTGGACACCACGTCCTGCACGCCGAAGGTTTCGTGATAGACCGGCTTGCCGTGCTGCTGGATCAGGACGTTGGCGCCGGCGATCTTCCCGGTCGCCACCTCGTTCTTGAAGAACTCGGTGATCTTCGCGAGCTTGTCCTTGTTGAAACGGGCGCCTGCGGGCATATCGAACGTGCCTTCCGCGCGGACCTCTGGCGCTGCCGCCAGCATCAGCGCGCCGCAAATCGCCGCGCGCCACAATCGACGTGAATTCATTGGACCCCTCCGGAACTCGCCGGAGAGTGTAGCTGTGGCCTCAGTTGGCGCAAGGGCGGCCAAGCGCCGCTACAGCCTCTTCATGCAATCGGCCGCTGTCAGGAGAGAAGCAACAGAATATGACGCGACTTACCGAGGGTGCCAACGACAGCGCATCGGCAATGGTGGCAACCGCAATGCCGGCCGCACGTTCGGCCGGGAAGCGATAGATACCGGTTGAAATCGCTGGAAAGGCCACGGTCGCCAGCCCGTACATCTGGCAGAGCTCGATCGAGCGGCGATAGCAGCACGAAAGCAGATCATCCTCGCCGAGCGTACCGCCATTCCACACCGGCCCCACCGTGTGGATCACGTGCCTGGCCGGCAGGCGGTAACCGCGGGTGATCTTGGCGTCACCCGTCTTGCAGCCGCGGAGCGTGCGACACTCGGCCACGAGCTCCGGCCCTGCCGCACGATGGATCGCGCCATCGACGCCGCCCCCGCCAAGGAGCGACGAATTCGCGGCGTTGACGATGGCGTCAACGCTGAGCGTGGTGATATCGGCAACGATGACTTCGAGCCGCGCCTCGCCGATCAGGCGCGGGGTCGCGCTCAGGCTGAGGCCGCCGCGCTGACGGTGACGCCCTTGTCGGTGAACAGCTGCTGCAATTCGCCGGCCTGAAACATCTCGCGGATGATGTCGCAACCGCCGACGAACTCGCCCTTGACGTAGAGCTGCGGAATGGTCGGCCAGTTCGAATAGGTCTTGATGCCGTTGCGGAGGTCGGCGGACTCGAGAACGTTCAGACCCTTGTAGCCGACGCCGACGTGGTCGAGGATCTGAACCACCTGACCGGAGAAACCGCACTGCGGAAATTGCGGCGTTCCCTTCATGAACAGCACGACGTCGTTCGACTTCACTTCGTTGTCGATGAATTGCTCAATGCTCATATTTGCTTCCTCTTGGGGCCCAGCCCCTGCGGCTTCGCATGACGGGCCGGCTCGTCCCATCTAACCCGGTACTGTCCATATATGTAGCCCAAACCGTTGTGCATCCAAAGTAAAATGGCGGGGATCTGGCATGCGCGGGTCCCGGCAAGCCCCCGAAGACACGGGTCCCTCATAGTCTGACGGCATCAATATCATACCAAACGGAGGGTTTTTTCCCGGACAGGAACCCCTATCTAGGACGGACTGTCCGCCAGGAACCAGTTTGCCGGGCTAACGTTCTCTCCCCTGATCGGAGATATCAGTGTCGAAACCAGTATCCGCAGCCGCGATCGCCGTCCCTGCCCGGTCACTTTTCTCCGATTCCGGCACCCTCGCCCAGAATTTGGTGGAGGCCTATCTGGCCGTCCGAGGCGAGACCGAGCGGCGCGCCGCCCCTTTGAGTCCCGAGGATCAGTTGATCCAGTCGATGCCGGACGCCAGCCCGGCCAAGTGGCATCGCGCCCATACCACCTGGTTCTTCGAGCAATTCCTGCTCGGCGAGCACTGCGAGGGCTATCAGCCGTTCCATCCCGACTACGCGTTTCTGTTCAATTCCTACTACGTCAGCGCAGGTCCCCGTCACGCCCGCCACCAGCGCGGCCACCTGACTCGTCCGAGCGCCGACGAAGTCACCGCCTATCGCCGGCATGTTGATGCCGCCGTGGTCAAGTTCTTCCAGACCACCGACGAGGAGCGCTTGGCGAAACTCGCCCCGCTGGTCGAGGTCGGACTCAACCACGAGCAGCAGCACCAGGAACTGATGCTGACGGATATCCTGCATGCTTTTGCGCAGAACCCGATTCCGCCGGCTTACGATCCGGCATGGCGCTTCCCGGTGTCGCAGCGTACGGCGGAGGAGTGGGTTGCCCTGAATGAGGGCATTCACACGGTCGGGCACACCGACGACAGTTTCCATTTTGACAATGAAAAGCCTGCGCACCGCGCTCTGGTCGGCCCGGTCAAACTCGCCCGCAACCTCGTGACCAATGCCGAATGGCTCGCCTTCATGCAGGACGGCGGCTACGGCACGGCCACGCTGTGGCTGATGGACGGCTTTGCCACTGTAAACAACGAGGGCTGGCAGGCGCCCGGCCACTGGCGCCAGGTCGATGGCGAATGGCGGATCATGACGCTCGGCGGATTGCAGCCGGTCGATCCCTCCGCCCCGGTCAGCCATGTCAGCTATTACGAGGCGGACGCGTTCGCGCGCTGGGCCGGACGGCATCTGCCGACCGAGATGGAATGGGAAGTCGCCGCCCGCGCCGGCCAGTTGAACGACGCCTTCGGCATCGTCTGGCAGTGGACCCGCAGCTCCTATTCGCCCTACCCCGGCTACCGTGCCGTCGAGGGCGCGCTCGGCGAGTACAACGGCAAGTTCATGGTCAACCAGCTGGTG
>PNLC01000560.1 GCA_013822885.1 Bradyrhizobium sp. | reverse complement strand
GGGCCGTAAGCGGCGGATCGACCAGTCGAACTGCAACAAGGATTTTTCCTGCATCGAGGGTTTTTGCCCGAGCTTTGTCACCGTGCACGGCGGCAAGCTGCGGAAAGCCGATCGCGCGGCGGCCGACCCGTCGGCGCTGTTCGCCGATCTGCCGACGCCGGCCACGCCCGCGCTCGACGGCGCCTACAACATTCTCGTCACTGGTATTGGCGGCACCGGCGTCATCACCATCGGCGCGCTGCTCGGCATGGCGGCCCATGTCGAGGGCCTGGCGTGCTCGACGCTCGACTTCACGGGGCTGTCGCAGAAGAACGGCGCGGTGATGAGCCACGTTCGTATCGCGCCGTCGGCCGACGATCTCGCCAATGTCCGCATCGGACCCGGCAGCGCCAATCTCATTCTCGGCTGCGACATCGTCGTCGCCACGAGCGTCACGGCGCTGAGCCGCGCCGAACGCGGCCTGACCCGGGCTGTCGTCAATGCCGACCTGCTGCCGACCGCAAGCTTCGTGATCGATCCCGATATCGATTTCCAGGCCGGCACGATGCGGGAGGCGCTCAACGAGGCGGTCAGCGCTGCCGATCTCGACATCCTCGACGCCAACGGGCTTGCCACCGCGCTGATGGGCGACAGCATCGCCACCAACTCGTTCATGCTCGGCTTTGCGTTCCAGCGCGGCGCGATCCCGCTGTCGCTGGAAGCGATCATGAAGGCGATCGACCTCAATGGTGCGGCGATCGACATGAACAAGCTGGCGTTCTCGTGGGGACGGCTGGCCGCGCATGATTTGCAGCGCGTGATCAGCGCCGCGCGTTTCAGGAATTCGGGCACGCAGCCTGCGAAGCGCACCCTCGATGAGAGTATCGCATTCCGCGCCAGCTTCCTGACCGACTACCAGGACGAAGCCTATTCGAAGCGCTACCTTTCCGAAGTCGAACGCGTCCGCGCCGCGGAGGCGAAGTCTTCGCCCGGATCGCAGGAACTGACCGAAGCCTTCGCAAAAGGCCTGTTCAAGCTGATGGCCTACAAGGACGAGTACGAGGTCGCCCGGCTTTATTCCGACGGCGAATTTGCCAAGGCGCTGCGGGAGCAGTTCGACGGCAACCCGGACGTCAAGGTCAGCCTCGCGCCGCCGCTGCTGGCGGAGCGCGACCCCGTGACCGGACGGCTGCAGAAGCGCGAATTCGGCCGCTGGATCTTCCGCGCCTTCGACATCCTGGCCCGGTTCAAGTCCCTGCGAGGCACGAAGCTCGATCCGTTCGGCTATACCTCCGAACGCCGGATGGAGCGGGCCCTGCCTGGCGAATATTCCGCGATGATGTTCCGCCAACTCGACAAGGCCAAGCCGCATGACTGGCCCCGGCTGGTGGCGCTGGCAAAATCCGCCGAGCTGGTGCGCGGCTATGGCCACATCAAGGAGGCCAATGTCGCGAAATACCGGACGGAGTGCGCGCGGCTTGAAGCTTCGATCGGCCAACCGGTCGCGCAGGCGGCTGAATAGGCGCGCTGATGCCGGCCGTGAACTTTTTCGCGGCCGGTATGACTCATCAACAACTTTGCGGGCGGAAACCGGTGCAATTGAACGGCCGGCTACCTACATGATGGCTGTTCCTCAGAGTTCTTGGTTTTGATTTCAGGAGGCCCTCGATGGTCCTGAAAAGCGCGCTTGCGACGGCATTTTGTACGGGGCTCCTGATATTGGGCAGTCCTGCGATGGCGGACGAATATGGAGCAGGGGAGTTCCTCGGCATGGATCTGCCCAAGGCCCTGCTGTCGCCGAAGCGGCTCGGCCCGGAAACCGAATTCGCGCCTTTTCCGATCGAAGCGCGAACGGACCGCAAGCAGGTGAAGACGGAGCGCGTGGTCGTACCTGAGGTCGCCGAACGCGCGGTTGAGCCGGAAATCGCCGCCCGGCCGAAGGTCGCGGAGCGCAAGGCGCGCGTGGTGCAGGGTCGGGTGGAGAAGCCACGCGGCACCGCCCGCGCCAAGCTGGCGCGACGCAATCCGCTCGATGCGCAGGCACGCGATACACGGATTCAGACCTGGCCGTGCAGGTCCGGCGCGATCTGCGGCTGGCAGAGACAGCCCGAGGCGGAATAGCCCGAGCGTCGCTTCAGGGCGTTACGTACAGATAGCCGCCGACGACGATCAGGGTGGAGAGCGCAAAGGCGATGCCCACAACCGCGGCTGCAATCGCGGGCAGCCCGTGGGTATCCAGCCAGTGTTGTAATGCTCTGCCCATCGTAGCCTGATCCGATCTTGATTTGCCCCGCGCCCCTCGCGCAAACTACTCAATAGCGGCCTATCCTTCTTAATGAAATACCGTTGACGCAGCCATCGCCGCGCATACGACTATTTTCTATTCGGAAGCCATCATGGAACACCTGCAAGCCCAAAATCTGCAAGCTGGTGGTATAAGCCTGCCCAAACTCGGCCTCGGCACCTTTCGCATGCAGGGTGACGCCTGCCGCGCCGCGGTGGAGAGCGCGCTGGCGCTGGGCTACCGCCATCTCGACACCGCCGAGATGTACGGCAATGAGGAGCCCGTGGGTGCGGCGATCGCGGCTTCCGGCGTCGCCCGCAAGGATCTGCATGTCACCACCAAGGTCTGGAACGAGAACCTGGCGCCGGATGCGATGCGCCGGGCGTTCGACGCTTCCCTGAAAAAGCTCCGGCTCGACCAGATCGATCTCTACCTGGTGCATTGGCCGGCGCCGAGGATGAACCTGCCGCAGATGTTCGAGACGCTGATGCGGCTCAAGGACGAGGGCCGCACCCGCGCCATCGGCGTCGCCAATTTCAATATCGCGCTGCTGAAGACCGTGATCGAGGAGATCGGGGCGCCGATCGCCTGCAACCAGGTCGAATACCACGTGATGCTGGACCAGACGCGGCTGCGCCAGTTTCTCACTGCGAAATCAATTCCGCTGGTGGCCTATTGCCCGCTGGCACAGGGCCGCGTGGCCTCGGATCCGGCGCTCGCCGAGATTGGCCGCAAGCACAATGCCAGCGCAGCCCAGGTCGCGCTGAAATGGCTGCTCGATCAGGACGGCGTCGCCGCGATCCCGAAGGCGTCGCGCGCGGAAAGCCAGCAAGCCAATCTCGACGCGCTGAAGCTGAATCTGGACGATGCAGACAGAAAAGCCATCGCGGCCTTGCCGAAAGACAGGCGTTGTGTAAATCCCGGCTTCGCGCCGGCGTGGGATTGATGGAAATCGTT
>PNLC01000559.1 GCA_013822885.1 Bradyrhizobium sp. | reverse complement strand
GGACAAATGCCCCATCAGTACATCCGCCTCGACCCGGCGGAGATCAAAGCGCTGGCAGCGCGACAGTACCGTGACCGGGACTTTGCGGATTTCGGTGGTGGCGAAGACGAATTTGGCGTGCTCGGGCGGTTCTTCCAGCGTCTTCAGGAAGGCGTTGAAGGCCGCCGTCGACAGCATATGGACTTCGTCGATGATGTAGACCTTGTAGCGGGCGCTGGCCGGCGCATAACGCACGCTGTCATTGATCTGGCGGACGTCGTCGACGCCGGTATGGGAAGCGGCGTCCATCTCGAGGATGTCCATGTGCCGGCTTTCCATGATCGCCTGGCAGTGCACGCCGAGATCAGGCATGTGTATGGTCGGTCCCTTCACCGAGCCATCAGGCTTCTCGTAGTTGAGCGCGCGGGCGAGAATTCGCGCCGTAGTCGTTTTGCCGACCCCGCGGACGCCGGTCAGGATCCAGGCCTGCGGAATCCGGCCCGTTTCGAACGCATTCGAAACGGTGCGGACCATGGCCTCCTGACCGATCAGATCGTCAAAACTGGAGGGGCGGTATTTGCGCGCCAGCACCCGGTAAGGCTTGGTCCCCGGCTCACCGCCGAGCCCGAGGCCACCCGCGCCTTCTGGATTGTCGGGGGGAGCGCCAGCATCACTCATCGGTCGATCCGCAATGGTTTGTCTCTCGGGGCCGGCTTGCGGACAGGAGCGAAATCAAAACGCATGGGTGCAGACCAGCCGCCGCCATGCGCGTTTCGCTCGAAAAACAGGTAGGAGACTGACGAGCGACCCGATCCGGACCTCGTTAGGGCTGCTTCCTTCCGGACCTGACCCGGTTGGCGAGTGGCTCGTCCACCGCCAATCTCCCGGTCCCTATTTGGGGCCAAAAGGGCCGGAACGCAAGCGGGGTTGGATGAGAGACATGTGAGGAACACCCCCCGTTTCGTCATGGCCGGGCTTGACCCGGCCATCCACGTCTTGCTTGTTCAGATGCAGGCAAAAAAAGACGTGGATGCCCGGGTCAAGCCCGGGCATGACGAAGGAACGGGCATGGCCTCTGACACCTGGTCGCTGCACTCTCAGCTCCAAAAGGACACCATCGACATCGGCGATCTGCCGCTGTGCCGGGTGCTGGTCATCAAGGATGCGCATTATCCGTGGCTGCTGCTGGTGCCGCGCCGGGAGGGGGCGGTGGAGATCATCGACCTCGACGAGGTCGCGCAGGCGCAGCTGATGACCGAAGTTTCCCGGGTTGCGCGGGCTTTGAAAGAGGTCACCAAATGCGACAAGCTCAATATCGCGGCATTGGGTAATTTGGTGCCGCAGCTTCACGTCCACGTCATCGCGCGCCGTACCAGCGATGCGGCCTGGCCGCGGCCGGTCTGGGGTGTGATGCCGCCACTGGCGCATGACGCCGAGGAAGTTCAGAATTTCATCAACGCGCTTCGCCGCAAGATCTGGTTGGGGTGAGAAGAAAAGCCAATGTCCGCATTCGACGCATATCCATTAGGCAAGCCCGCCTTCGTGACCCATACCCTCGACCGGGCCGCGCATTTCCGCACCAATGACGACAAGCTGTTTGCGCTGGAAGGCCAGAGCAATGCGCGGGCCTATGTGGTCTACCGCGACTCGCTGGTCATGAAACAGGAAGAGAGCGGCCCCCGCGCGCTGCTCTCGATCAAGGAGGCGCTGGACTACGGTGCCAATCCCGGCACGATCTTTTTGGGCCTGCGCGACGGCGCGCCGATCTTCGGCATGGGCATCGCGCCGGCCGCCACGGAAAAACTGATCGGCCGCAGCGACGTCGCGGTAACGGAACTGCGCAGCATGGCAATGCAAGGCGTGCTGCCGCCCGAACAGCTGTCGGCGATCGCGATGGCGAAATCGCTGGTGGGCTGGCATCAGCGCCACCAATTTTGCGCCAATTGCGGCGCGCGGACCTCAATGAAGGAAGGCGGCTGGAAGCGCGAATGCGGCAGTTGCAAGGCCGAGCATTTCCCGCGCACCGATCCGGTCGTGATCATGTTCGTGAGCCTCGGCGACAAGGCGCTGCTGGGCCGCCAGAAGCAGTTCATGCCCGGCATGTATTCGTGCCTCGCCGGCTTCGTCGAAGCCGCCGAGACCATCGAGGACGCCGTACGCCGCGAGATTTTCGAGGAAAGCGGCATCCGCGTCACCGACGTGAACTATTACATGACGCAGCCCTGGCCCTATCCGTCGTCGCTGATGATCGGCTGCACGGCGCGCGCGATCAGCGAGGATATCGTGGTCGACCGCGTCGAGCTCGAGGATGCGCGCTGGTTCGATCGCGCCGAACTCGAACTCATGCACAAGCGCCAGCATCCCGACGGCCTGTTCGCCGCGCATCCCTTTGCCATTGCGCACCATCTGATCGGGCAATGGCTGCATGGCGGCGGCAACAACGGCGCATAGCCGGAACCCGACGCCCGCTTGCTCGATTGGGTTGGGACTGAAACGGAACTGACGGGTCCTCGCATGAATTTTCAGGACAAGGCGCCGAATAAGCCTCCGCGCATCCTGTGCATCGGCATGCCGGTGCGCGACCTCACCTTTCATACGCCGGGCGTTCCCGGACGCGGTTCCAAGGAGAACGCGACCGCCTTCGACGAGATCTGCGGCGGTAACGCGCTCAATGGCGCGATCGGCATCGTCCGGCTCGGTGGCCGCGCCACGATCTGCGGGCCGATGGGCGACGCCGGGGAAACATCCAGCCGCTTCATCTTCGACCAGATGGCGCGCGAGGGCATCGAGACCACACATCTCATCCACATGCCCGGCCTGGTTACGCCGATCTCGGCTGTCATGATCGATCCCAGCGGCGAGCGCACCATCGTCACCTTCCGCGATCCGAAGCTGTGGCAGGTGAAACTGCCCGACTTCGACACGTTGCTGGACGATTGCGCCGCCATCCTCACCGAGAGCCGTTGCGCGGAGTTCTGCACGGATCTCTGCGCCGAGGCCGTCCGGCGCGGCATTCCTGTCATCGTCGACGTCGACCGCGCGATGTCGCTGCGCGAGGGCCTGCTGAACGCGTCGACGCACCTGGTGTTCTCCAGCGAGCCGCTGCAGGAAACCGCCGACGTCACTGACGACGCCCAGGCGCTGAAGAAAATTGCAAAGCTGACGCCGTCGTTCCTGGCCGGCACCAGGGGCCCGAGGGGCACCATCTGGCTGGACCAGAACGGGGCGGTTCAGGAAACCCC
>PNLC01000558.1 GCA_013822885.1 Bradyrhizobium sp. | reverse complement strand
GGCTTCATCGCCGTGCTCGCGGGCTGGATCACCACCGAGACCGGACGCCAGCCGTTCACGGTCTATGGGATATTGCGGACGGTCGATTCCGCTTCGCCGCTGGCGGCACCCGCGGTCGCTTCCTCGCTGATCGCGTTCATCATCGTCTACTTCGTGGTGTTCACGGCCGGCGTCATCTACCTGCTCCGCCTGATGGCCGCCCCGCCGCATCCGGGCGAGCAGGGGCCGCCGCAGGAGGTCCCGACCCGTACCGCCGGCATTACGCCGGCCGCGGGGGCGGCAGCCGAGGGAGCCGCCCGATGATGGCCATCGACCTTCCGATCGTCTGGGCCTTCATCATCGCGTTCGCGGTGTTCGTCTATGTCGTGATGGACGGGTTCGACCTCGGCCTCGGCATCCTGTTTCCGCTGTTCCCGGAAAAAAAGGATCGCGACATCATCATGAACAGCGTCGCCCCCGTCTGGGACGGCAACGAAACCTGGCTGGTGCTCGGCGGCGGTGGCCTGATGGCCGCCTTTCCGCTCGCCTATGCCGTGCTGATGCCCGCGCTCTATACGCCGATGATCGTGATGCTGCTCGGGCTGGTGTTTCGCGGCGTCGCCTTCGAATTCCGCTGGCGAACCCAGCGCGAGCGCAATCTCTGGGACATTGCCTTTGCCGGCGGGTCGATGCTCGCGACGCTGGCGCAGGGCGTCGCGCTCGGCGCCATCCTGCAAGGCGTGCATGTCGAGGGGCGGCAGTATGCCGGCGGCTGGTGGGACTGGCTGACGCCGTTCAGCATTCTGACCGGCGTGGCGCTGGTGATCGGCTATGCCTTGCTCGGCGCCACCTGGCTGGTGATGAAGACGGAAGGCGAGTTGCGCGACCGTGCCTATCACCTGAGCTGGTTCCTGCTGTTCGCGATGCTCGGGGCCATCGGCGCGGTCAGCCTCGCGACGCCGTTCCTCGCTTTGCAATACACGCAGCGCTGGTTCACCTGGCCGAACATCGTCCTGACCGCGCCGGTGCCGGTCGCGGTGGCCGCCGTCACCGTGCTGTTGCTGCGCAGCCTTGCCAACAAATACGACTACCAGCCGTTCTTCCTGACGCTGTCGCTGTTCGCGCTGTCCTATGCCGGCCTCGGCATCAGCATGTTTCCCTACGTCGTGCCGCAGAGCATCACCATCTGGCAGGCGGCCTCGCCTCCGAACAGCCAGCTCTTCATGCTGTTCGGCGTCGCCGTGCTGATACCCCTGATCCTCGGCTATACCATCTGGGCCTACTGGGTCTTCCGCGGCAAGGTCAAACCCGAGAGCGGCTATCATTGACCCAGATCAAGCCAGACCAGCGCCCGTTGACGCAGCGTCTTTTATGGTTCGCAGGCCTTTGGCTCGGCGGTGTCGGTACCGTGCTGCTGATTTCGTTTTGCCTGCGGCTGTGGATCGCGCCGAAATGAGGGAACGGGATACCCCCGTAAATTAACGGGGCGACGAAAATAGAAGACATTTCAGTCACCTGTTTGCCGCATTCGCCCTAAACTTGCCATCAAGCTGGCCCTGAGATTTGATGGTTCCGCTGATTTAGCCAAGCCGCCTATTACTTGGCCGATGCGCCAACAAGGAGAGCTCTGCGATGACGAAGTTTCGGCACCTGATCTGGATGTTGATCGCCGCAAGCGGTCTGATCCTTTCGGCTCCGCAAGGCCAGGCGCAAACGCGCCAGCCCGATGTCGGCGACCAACCGGGACTGCTCCCGGACGACACCGTGCAGCTCGATCCGCAGTGGAAGAAAACGGCCGTGCTCTATCGTACCAGCGAAGCGCCGGGCACCATCATCGTCGTCACCGCCGAGCGCCATCTGTATCTGATCCAGGGCAACGGCCGCGCATTGCGCTACGGCATCGGCGTCGGCCGTGAAGGATTCACGTGGCAGGGTCTCGTCAACATCACGCGCAAGGCGGAATGGCCGGACTGGACGCCGCCGCCGGAGATGATCCAGCGCCAGCCCTACCTGCCGCGCTTCATGGCCGGCGGCCCTGGCAATCCGATGGGCGCCCGCGCGATGTATCTCGGCACCACCGTCTACCGCATCCACGGCACCAACCGCCCCGACACCATCGGCACCGCCGTCTCTTCTGGTTGCTTCCGCCTGGTCAACGCCGACGTCGCCGATCTCTATGAGCGCGTTCCGGTCGGCACCAAGGTGATCATCCGCCAGAAGCCCGAACTGTAATCCGAAAAGCCTGAACAGCAATTGCGCCGCGGCTGCGCCAGCCGATCCATTTCCCTGAAATTGGTGAGTTAAAAAATGCTACGGACTTTTCGAGGCGGCCTCCTCATTGGGCTGGCGGTCGCAATCGCGATTGCGGCTGCCGCAATCACCTATGAGCGTTATGACACCAAGACCCTGAAGCGGACGCTCAAGCGCGGCGAAGTGCTGTGCGGCGTCAACAAGGGCCTGCCCGGCTTCTCGATCCCCGACGACAAGGGCGACTGGACCGGCTTCGACGTCGATTTCTGCCGCGCCGTGGCGGCCGCGATCTTCGACGATCCCAAGAAGATAAAATTCCTTCCACTCGACGCCAACGAACGCTTCAAGGAATTGCAGAGCCGCAAGGTCGACATCCTCTCCCGCAACACGACGTGGAGCATGTCGCGCGAGAGCAACTACGCGCTCTATTTCCCGGCGGTGGCCTATTACGACGGCCAGGGCTTCATGGTGCCGCGCTCGCGCAACATCGATACGGCGCTGGACCTTAACAACAGCAAGGTCTGCGTCCAGGAAGGGACCACGACGCTGCTCAACCTCGCCGACTACTTCCGCGCCAACAACATGAAATACACGGAGATGAAGTTTCCGAGGCTGGAAGAGGTGCTGAAGGCCTATGAGGGTGGCAAATGCGACACCTTCACTGCCGACGTCTCCCAGCTCTACGCGCTCCGGCTGAACCTCACCCAGCCGAACGACAGCGTCATCCTGCCCGACGTGATTTCCAAGGAGCCGCTCGCTCCCGTGGTGCGGCAGCGCGATGACGACTGGATGATGATCGTGAAGTGGACGCTGTACGCCATGCTCAACGCCGAGGAACTCGGCATCACCTCGAAGAACATCGACGAGGCGTTGAAGTCGAAGAAGCCGGACGTGATGCGGCTGGTCGGCACCGAAGGCGCGTATGGCGAAGACCTCGGACTGTCCAAGGACTGGGCCGCCCGGATCATCCGCCATGTCGGCAATTACGGCGAG
>PNLC01000557.1 GCA_013822885.1 Bradyrhizobium sp. | reverse complement strand
GAATGCCGGTGACGAGGCGTTCGTAGGCGATGTGCAGCAGCGCCATGCCAGGGGCTTCGTAGATGCCGCGGCTCTTCGCCTCGATGATCCGGTTCTCGATCTGGTCGCTCATGCCAAGGCCATGCCGGCCGCCGATGGCGTTGGCCTCGAGGAACAGCGCAACGGGATCGGCGAACGTCTGACCGTTCAACGCAACCGGCTGGCCCTCCTCAAAGCGCACGACGACCTTCTCGGCCTTGACGACACAGTCGTCGCGCCAGAACGGCACGCCCATGATTGGGTTGACGATCTTGATGCCGCTGTCGAGGTTTTCGAGATCCTTGGCCTCGTGGGTCGCGCCCAGGATGTTGCTGTCGGTCGAGTAGGCCTTTTCGGCACTCATCTTGTAGGCAAATCCGTTGGCGGTCATGAACGCCGACATTTCCGCCCGTCCGCCCAACTCGTCGATGAAGAGCTGGTCGAGCCAGGGCTTGTAGATCTTCAAGCCCGGATTGGTCAGCAGACCGTAGCGATAAAACCGCTCGATATCGTTGCCTTTGAAGGTGGAGCCATCGCCCCAGATGTTGACGCCATCCTCCTTCATGGCCGCGACCAGCATGGTGCCGGTCACGGCACGGCCGAGCGGCGTGGTGTTGAAGTAGGCGATGCCGCCGGTGGAGACGTGGAACGCACCGGACTGGATAGCGGCAATGCCTTCGTGGACCAGCTGAGTGCGGCAATCCACCAGGCGGGCCTTTTCGCCGCCGAACTCCAGTGCCTTGCGCGGAATCTCGTCGTAGTCGGCCTCGTCGGGCTGGCCGAGGTTGGCGGTATAGGCAAAGACGCGCGCGCCCTTTTGCTTCATCCAGAGCAGCGCCGCACTGGTGTCGAGACCGCCCGAGAAAGCGATACCGACTTTCTCCCCCTTGGGCAGGCTTTTCAGGATCGTACTCATGAAGCTTCCAATCGGTCGAAATGGCGGAATGCCGCGTGCGGCTTGAGCGCGCGAATAACAAATTTCTCGCTGGGGGGCACGCGTTTAATGGCGCAAGCGCCGGGCTACTCGGCCGTGCGGCCGGTCCAGCGCCGCCAAAGGCGGTAGCCGGGCCGGCCCCAGCGCGCCAGCGCCGCCTCGACCTGCGTGTTCGTCAGCCTGGTGGACGGCCAACGATAGATCAACGCATACGCCAGCCAGATCACGAAGAAGCTGACCAGGCCGGAAATGGCGACATCGGTAAAGAAATGCGCTCCGAAAGCCATCCGCAAGCCGCTGGTGACGGCCCCGAACAGGGTCGCCGCCACATAGGCCAACGGCCGCCATACCGGGGGAGTCAGGGCTGCGGGCGCGTAGGTCCAGAAGGCGGTGGCGCCCTCGCCGGAAAAGAACGAGCAATTGCGCCCGCACTCGCCGCGCGGATCCCACCACGGCACGAACTGCCAGGGCCCCTTGAATTCGGTCACCACCACCGGCCGCGGCCGACCCCAATGACTCTTGAAGGTGAGATTGCTCAGCACGATCGCGGAGAGCAGAATCGTGAGCAGCAGGAACATCGCCGCGCGTCCCGGTATCAGCATCGGCCTGTCCGGCCGCAGCAGTTTCGCGACGATCGCGAACAGAGCGGGCAATGCAAGTGCCCAGGCGATCCACATCGCAGCGTCGCGCGCGAACGCCGCAAGTCCATTCTGCTTCAGCGGAAACGTCGCGCTCGCGGGATCGTAGAACAATGCCGCCAGCTTCAGGTCGAGTTCGGGATAGATTCCGAACAGCAATCCGATGATGAGCGACAAGCCCAGGGCGATGAAAAGTCCGGTCCGATTCATGGCGCGGGGTTTAACCGAGGCGGCGGATGTTGGAAAGGCTCACGACGTGGGCCGCGAATGCGACGGCAATGGTGGTGGCGGCGGCAAGGGCCGCGGCGGTTCGCGCCAGGCGCCGGCGCTGCGGCCCGCGATCAGCCAGTAGACGAGGCCTGCGACAATGCCCGCGCCCGTCATGATTTCGAGGTGGCGACGCACGATGCCGTCGAATTTCAGCGTGTCCGGATCGAAGGGAATAAGCCCGAGATAGCACGCCGCACCGACGACGGCGCCGCCGATCGCGTAGGCGAGCACGCTGCGGATGTAAAACGCTTCGGTAATCAGCACCACGACCAGCGCCGGCAACAGCGCAAAACCGGAGAGAAAGATGAAGCCGAAGCCGAGCACGACATTGATCGCGCTCTGGTCGATCATTCCGGTTTCGAGATCGCTGAACTCAGGATACAGCACCGCACCGACGACGATCATCCCCGCCACCAGGCAGGCAGCCAGAAACGCAAAAAAGACAACGAAGAGGCGGCCGATCAGCGACATGCGGCAGTTCCGCCGGGGAGCATAAACAGCGCCATTCTCTCCGCCGTCATGCCCGGGCCTGTCCCGGGCATCCACGTATTACTTTGTCGAGATGAAGCAAAGACGTGGATGGCCGGGACAAGCCCGGCCATGACGAGGGTTGAGTCGCGCTTCATCTCAATCCGTCATGGCCATGGCGCGGAGCGCCTGGCGCTCGCGCGCGGACAGTTTTTCGGTTTCCGATTTCAACTGCCCGCAGGCGGCCAGGATGTCGCGGCCGCGCGGGGTGCGCACCGGCGATGAATAGCCGGCGTTGAAGATATATTCGGAGAACTTTTCGATCTGATCCCAGTCCGAACACTCATACCTGGTGCCCGGCCACGGGTTGAACGGAATCAGGTTGATCTTCGCCGGAATGCCCTTGAGCAATTTGACCAGCAGCTTGGCGTCGTCCATGGAATCGTTGACGCCCTTGAGCATCACGTATTCGAAGGTGATGCGCCGGGCGTTCGACGCGCCCGGATAGTCGCGGCAGGCCTGCAGCAGTTCGGCGATCGGGTATTTGCGGTTGAGCGGCACGAGTTCGTTGCGAAGTTCGTCGCGCACCGCGTGCAGCGAGATCGCCAGCATGACGCCGATCTCGTCGCCGGTGCGGATGATGTTGGGCACCACGCCCGAGGTCGACAGCGTGATGCGACGGCGCGAAATGCCGATGCCTTCATTGTCAGCCGTGATCAGCAGCGCATCGCGCACCGCGTCGAAATTGTAGAGCGGCTCGCCCATGCCCATCATGACGACGTTGGTGACGAGGCGGCTACCGGTTGGCGTTTCGCGATCGGCCCAGTCGTTGAGACGGTCACGCGCCACCATGATCTGGCCGACGATTTCGCCCGCCGTGAGATTGCGCACCAGCCG
>PNLC01000556.1 GCA_013822885.1 Bradyrhizobium sp. | reverse complement strand
CTCATATTTCCAAAGATATCCATCATCCTGGTGTTCCTGGTGATGGCGGTGGTGCTGATCGTGCGGCCGTGGGGGCTATTCGGGAAGCCGGAGGCCGCCGCGCGTCGTACGCCGGGCCTGACCGTCACGCCCTGGCGGCCGCTCACCTCGGTAGAGCGGTTGATGTCGTTCGGCGCGCTGATCCTTGCGGCGATGCTGCCGCTGTTTGCCGGCAACTACGCGCTGACGGTCGGTTCGGAGATTGCGATCTTCGTGATCTTCGCGTCCAGCCTGCATTTCCTGATGTCGGTCGGCGGGCTCGCCTCGTTCGGCCACGCCGCCTATTTTGGGCTCGGCGCCTATGGCGTCGCTTTCCTCGCCAAGGCGGCGGGGCTGCCGATGATCGTGTGCCTGCTGTTAGGCCCGTTGCTCGGCTTGCTGGGGGCCGCGGTGTTCGGCTTCTTCGCCGTGCAACTCTCCGGCGTCTATTTCGCGATGCTGACGCTGGCGTTTGCGCAGATCGTCTGGTCGATCGCGTTCCAGTGGGTCGCGGTGACCGGCGGCGACAACGGTATTCTGGGCGTCTGGCCGGAGAAGTGGGCGGCGAGCCCGGCGAACTTTTATTGGCTGTCGCTCGGCATCGCGGCGCTCGCCGTCGCGGTGCTGCGGGTGATCGTGTTCTCACCATTCGGTTTTGCGCTGCGCGCGACGCGGGACTCGCCGCTGCGCAGCGAGGCGATCGGAATCAACGGCAAGCGCGTGCAATGGACCGCTTTTGTCATATCTGGCACGGTCGCGGGAATCGGCGGCGCATTGTTTGCGTATCTGAAGGGTAGCGTATTCCCCGACAGCCTCGGCATCTCGCTGTCGGTCGATGCGCTGGTGATGGTACTGCTTGGCGGCGTCGAGACGGTTTCCGGTGCGGTCATCGGTGCCATCGTGTTCAAGGCGGCCAACATCTGGCTGGTCAGCCAGACCGATCTCTCCAAGCTGGTGCTGGGCGGCTTCATCGTGCTGATGGTGGTGGCCTTCCCCAAGGGTATCGTCGGGACGCTGGAGGCGATCAGGAATCGCTGGTGGCCGCCTGAGAAGAAATCCGCCGCGCTTGCCACTTCCCGGATCGAGACCGCCGAATGAGCATGGTTCCCACATTGCTGTCGGTCGAGAACCTGAGCAAGTCCTATGGCGGCGTGCATGCCGTGCGCAGCGTGTCGTTCGAGCTCAGGGCTGGTGAAATTCTGGCACTTATCGGGCCCAATGGCGCAGGCAAGAGCACCTGTTTCGACATGCTCAACGGCCAGAACACACCTGACAGCGGTCGCATCAATTTGCTTGGCGAGGATACGGTCGGCCGGAAGCCGCGCGCGATCTGGCGGCTCGGCGTCGGACGCACGTTCCAGATCACGGCGACGTTTGCGACCATGACCGTGCGAGAGAACGTGCAGGTGGCGCTGGTGTCGTATGGCAGGCAATTGTTCAATCTCTGGGGTTCGACCGCGAATTACGCGCGCGAAGAGGCGGGCCGGCTGCTCGATCTCGTCGGCATGGGCGCCTATGCCGAGCGCCCCTGCGGCGAACTCGCCTACGGCGACCTCAAGCGGCTGGAGCTTGCGATTGCGCTCGCCAACCAGCCGAAGCTGTTGCTGATGGATGAGCCGACCGCCGGCATGGCGCCGCGCGAACGGATCGAACTGATGCGGCTCACCGCGGGCATCGCCCGTGAAAAGTCGATCGGCGTGCTGTTCACCGAGCATGACATGGACGTGGTGTTCGAGCATGCCGACCGCATTCTGGTCCTGAACCGCGGCAGCCTGATCGCCGAAGGGACGCCCGAGGAAGTCCGCGGCAATCCGCAGGTGCGCGCCATCTATCTCGGCGAAGGCCTGGTCTACGATGCGCGCCACCGCGAAGGAGCAGGCGCATGAAACTGCAAGTCGCGGACCTCAACAGCTTCTACGGTCCGGCGCATATCCTGTTCGATATCGCGCTCGAAGTCGGTGAGGGCGAGGTGGTGGCGCTGCTGGGGCGCAACGGCGCCGGCAAGTCGACCACCTTCCGCTCCATCGTCGGCCTGGTCGAGAACCGTACGGGCCGGATCGTGTTCGAAGGACGGGACGTCTCGCGCGAGCCGACGCATGCGATCGTGCGCGGCGGGCTCGGCTACGTGCCGGAAGAGCGGCGCATCTTCACGGACCTGACGGTCGAGGAAAATCTCGAGGTCGGCCGCCAGCCAAAACGGCCGAACGCGCCATACTGGACCCGCGAAAAGCTGTTCACGCTGTTTCCCAATCTCGGCGAGATGCGCAACCGCCCGGGCGGGCGCATGAGCGGCGGCGAACAGCAGATGCTGACCATCGCGCGGACCCTGATGGGCAATCCGTCTCTCGTGCTGCTCGACGAGCCCTCCGAAGGATTGTCGCCGAAGATCGTCGAGCAGATGGTCGACGCCATTCTCGCGATGAAAAAGGAAGGCGTCAGCATCGTGGTGTCGGAGCAGAACTTGCATTTCGCGCGGCTGATCTCCGACCGTGCCTACATCATCGAGCGCGGCAAGATCTGCTACGGCGGCACCATGACCGAACTCGACGCACGGCCTGATATCCGGGACGCGCATCTGTCGCTGTGACGGGCGGCAAGCAAGAGAGAAGGTTCAGGGAGCACAGATGGGAAGGAGTGTTTCGCCGAAACGAACCGTCAAGCCGGCTCGGCCGTCCTACATTCTCGACGAGCAGATCGGCTTCATCCTGCGCCAGGTGTGGCAGCGCCACGCCACCATCTTCGCCCGCGAAATCGGCATCAACCTGACGCCGACGCAATGGGCGGCGCTGGCGAAACTCACCGAGACCGGGCCGTGCTCGCAGAACCTGCTCGGTCGGCTGACGGCGATGGACGTCGCCACCATCAAGGGTGTGATCGACCGCCTCACGGCGCGCGGGCTGACCGAGACCGGCCCCGACCCTGAGGACGGCCGCCGCCTGCTCGTGAGCTTGACGCGCGCAGGCCAGCAACTGACGGAGAAGGCCGCGCCAAATGCGCTGGCGATCACGAAGGAGACGCTTGCGCCGCTGGACGCGAAAGAGCGCGAGACGCTGATGGAGTTGCTGAACAAGCTGCGGTGATAGCTCCGTTCTATCTCGCCGTGACCGTGATTTCTGCGAGACCATCGGGGGATTGAACTGAAAGTGGTCGGCATCAACCAAAGCGGGCTGCAACGTATCGGGGCTCAATTCGGGCTTCGGTCTGGCCTGCGCCAACCGGCAATGCGTTCAGTGCCCGCTGATGATCTG
>PNLC01000555.1 GCA_013822885.1 Bradyrhizobium sp. | reverse complement strand
CTAGGTATGAAGAGCCTTTCACGGATTTTGTCGGCGGCTGTCCTCGCGTTGGGGTTGGCCCTGACCGGTGTTCCGGCCGAAGCGCAACAGAAGAACGCACCCGCACCAGCGGCCGTGCCGCTCAAGGGGGCCTCGCCGGCCGCGCTCGCCGCCGCCAAGGAGATCCTGACGATGAAGAACGCGAGTGCGATGTACGCCAACGCCGTTCCCAATCTCGTCGAGCAGACCAAGAACGTGCTGATGCAGAGCAATCTGAACTATCAGAAGGATCTCAACGAGGTCGCCATCATCGTCGCCAAGAGCCTCGCCGGCCGCGAGAAGGAAATCGGCGACGGCATGGCGCAGGTCTATGCCAACGAGTTCACCGAGCAGGAGCTGCAGGGCCTGGTGACGTTCTACAAGTCGCCGCTCGGCCAGAAACTGCTGGCAACTGAACCCCGCGCCATCCAGTTCAGCATGTCCTACATGAACCAGTGGGCGCAGGCGTTCGCCGAAACCATCAATGGCCAGTTCCGGGCCGAAATGAAGAAGCGCGGCAAGGATATCTGAGCTGGCGAGTTGCGATTAGCGAGTAGCGAATGGAACGCGGGCAACCGGATATAATTGCCGTTCGCTGTTCGCCACTCGCGCAAACTGAGGCTGATCATGGCTGAGTTCGACGTCGACCTCTTCGTCATCGGCGGTGGTTCGGGCGGCGTTCGCGCCGCGCGCATCGCCGCCGGCTACGGCGCCAAAGTGATGGTCGCCGAAGAGTACCGGATGGGCGGCACCTGCGTGATCCGCGGCTGCGTGCCGAAAAAACTGTTCGTGCTCGGCTCGCATGTGAAACACGAGATCGAGGACGCGGCCGGTTTCGGCTGGACCATCCCGAGCGCCTCCTTCGACTGGCCGACGCTGGTCGCCAACAAGGACAGGGAGATCGCGCGGCTCGAAGGTATCTACGCCGCCAATGTGGAGAAAACCGGCGCGCGCATCGTAAAGACCCGCGCGGTGCTGGAAGACGCCCACACGCTGCGCCTGATGACCGGCGAGACGGTCACCGCCAAGTACATCCTGATCGCGACCGGCGGCGCGCCCAACCACGGTCGCGAGATCCCCGGCATCGAGCACGTCATCTCCTCGAACGAGGCGTTTCACCTCAGCGAACTGCCGAAGCGCATCGTGATCCAGGGCGGCGGCTACATCGCGCTGGAGTTCGCCGGCATCTTTGCGGGCTTCGGCTCCGACGTCACCGTGGTCTATCGCGGCGACAACATCCTGCGCGGCTTCGACGAGGACGTCCGCAAGCACGTGCGCGCCGAGATGGAGAAGCAGGGCATCACCATCATCACCGGCTGCACCATCGAGAAGGTGGACAGGCACGGCAACGAATTCACCACGCATCTGTCGAGCGGCTCCAGCATCGCCTCCGAAAAGGTGATGTTCGCGATCGGCCGGCATCCGAACGTGGCCAACCTCGGCCTCGAAAATGCCGGCGTCGCCATCAACCCGGCGAACGGCGGCATCGCCGTCGATGCCTGGTCGAAGACTTCCGTCGACAACATCTACGCCATCGGCGACGTCACCCACCGCACCAATCTGACCCCGGTGGCGATCCGCGAGGGCCATGCCTTCGCCGACACCGTGTTCGGCAAGCGCCCCGTGCAGGTCGATCACGCGACGATCCCGACCGCCGTGTTCTCGCAACCCGAAGTCGGCACCGTCGGCCTGACCGAAACCGAGGCCCGCGCGCAGTTCTCCCACGTCGATATCTACAAGACCGATTTCCGTCCCATCAAGGCGACGATGTCCGGCCGCGGCACCCGCGTGCTGATGAAACTGGTGGTCGACGGCGCCAGCGACCGCGTGCTCGGCTGCCACATCGTCGGCGACACCGCGGCCGAGATCGTCCAGGCGGTCGCGATCGCCGTGAAGATGAAGGCGACGAAAGCCGATTTCGACGCGACGATCGCGCTGCATCCGACGGCGGCCGAAGAACTGGTGACGATGCGGACGCCGACGGCAAGGCATGTGAGGCAGGCGGCGGAGTAGGCTTCGCCGTAAAGCGTGGAGCCATAGCCCGGACGAGCGAAGGCGACACCCTTGAACCAATTGCGCTCTGGCGCGTTGATGGATATGGCCAGACATGGATCACCATCTGCCGGACCGATGCGAACCCAACCGCTTCAGCCTGAATCGATCCAACCCACGCTTCCGCTCATGCCTTCGGTCGGCACGGAAGTGAAGGTTCAAAGGCGCGCATCGAAAAAAAGCCCGTCGCGAGCGGAGCAGGTCGACGCGGCGAAAGCGAAAATCTCTCGCCGGAATTCGCTGCGAAAGCAGCGCGCCGCCCTGAAGAGTTGAATGGCTATACTGGCCATGGCCGGGCTTGTCCCGGCCATGCACGTCTTTCTATTCGCATGTCAGAATCCAGATACGTGGATGCCCGGCACAGGCCGGGCATGACGAACCCGGAGTGCTGGCGACAGCCGGCCACGCCGACCATTCAGCCGCGCGAGTCCATTTGCCGGTCGAAATCGCGAAGATACGACAGCCCGTGCACCGTGAGCCGGTGCGGGTCTCTTTCACCTTCGAGATAGATCTTCATCAGGTGCTGCGAAAGCCGCTCCCTGGCACCCCTGACGGCGGAACGGTCGGCGAGGGTTTCGTAGATGCTTAGCGCCCGGTCAACGGGGAGGGTGTTCATGGCTGCGTCTCATCGGCTGTGTGGGTGTCTTCGGATAGGCAAGGCTGGCCCCCTCGGATTGTTCCGAAATTGAGCCCATGACAGTGCTGCAATTTTGGGCGCGAGGCTGACCAGGCGTGCGCTTCGTCCTGTAGGGCCCGGTCCGGCCACGAGATCCAGCCTGTGGACTACCGATGCCCGCCGCGCTCTGCTAACGATGTCATCCGGCCTTCAAGAACGGAGTTACCAGGCAAATGATCGAGCAAATCGGTATCGTAGGTGCGGGCACCATGGGGAACGGCATCGCCCAGGTATGTGCCGCCGCCGGTCTTCCCGTGGTCATGTCCGACATCTCCGATGCGGCGCTAACGCGGGGCATGTCGGTCGTCTCCAACAGCCTGGAGCGGCTCGTCAACAAGCAGAAGATGACCGACGCCGACCGCCAGGCGGCGCTGGCGCGGATCACGACGACCACGGACACCGCGAAGTTTTCCGCCTGCGATCTCGTGATCGAGGCGGCGACCGAGAACGAGGACCTGAAGGTCAAGATCCTGAAGGATCTCTGCGCGAAGCTGCAGCCGCGTGCGGTGCTCGCCACCAACACG
>PNLC01000554.1 GCA_013822885.1 Bradyrhizobium sp. | reverse complement strand
ACCCGGCTGAAGAGCTATCCGCATCAATTGTCCGGCGGCCAGCGCCAGCGCGTCATGATCGCGATGGCGCTCGCCAACGAGCCGGACCTGCTGATCGCGGACGAGCCGACCACCGCGCTCGACGTCACGGTGCAGGCCCAGATCCTGGCGCTGCTTGCCGACATTCGCTCCCGGCTCGGCATGAGCATGCTGTTCATCACCCACGATCTCGGCATCGTCCGCCGCATCGCCGACGTCGTCTGTGTGATGAACTCGGGCAAGATCGTCGAGCAGGGGCCGGTCGAGGAAGTCTTCACCGCGCCGAAACACGCCTATACGCGGGCGTTGCTGGCGGCCGAGCCGAAGCCCGATCCGGCGCCGCCGCGCCCCGACGCGCCGGTGGTGATGTCGGCGGACAATCTGAAGGTCTGGTTTCCGATCAAGCGCGGCCTGATGCGCTCCACGGTCGGCCACATCAAGGCCGTGGACGGCGTCAGCATCGCCGTGCGCAAGGGCGAAACGCTCGGCGTCGTCGGCGAGTCCGGCTCCGGCAAGACCACGCTGGGCCTTGCCTTGTTGCGGCTGATCTCCTCGGACGGACCGATCGTGTTTCTCGGCAACAACATCCAGGGCCTGCGCTTCAAGGATATGCTGCCGTTCCGTCGCGATATGCAGATCGTGTTTCAGGATCCGTTCGGCGCATTGAGTCCGCGAATGTCGGTCGGCGACATCGTCGCCGAGGGCCTTTCCGTGCATCAGCCTTCGCTGTCGTATGAAGAGCGCGATGCGCGCGTCGTCAAGGCGCTTCGCGACGTCGGCCTCGATCCGGCGACGCGCTTCCGCTATCCGCACGAATTCTCCGGCGGCCAGCGCCAGCGCATCTCGATTGCGCGCGCCGTGGTGCTGGAGCCGAATTTCGTCGTGCTGGACGAGCCGACCAGCGCGCTCGACATGCTGTTCCAGGCCCAGATGGTCGACCTGTTGCGCGAGCTGCAGCGCAAGCGCGACCTGACGTACATGTTCATCTCGCACGACCTTCGCGTGGTTGCATCATTGGCCAGCCATCTGATCGTGATGCGTAACGGCAAGGTGGTCGAGGAGGGGCCGGCCGCGGAGCTGTTCAAGAATCCGAAGAGCGACTACACCCGCGCGCTGTTCGCGGCGGCGTTCCGGATCGAGGCGGTGCCGACAGGCCCGTCGCCAGCATAGCTGTCATTCCGGGGCGCGCGTCAGCGCGAACCCGGAATCTCGATCCGCATATCATCTCTGGATTCCGGGTTCACGCGCGTTCGCGTGTGCCCCGGAATGACGAGACAAGGCTATAGCCGCTTGATGGCCGTGACCTCGCTGCCAGCCGCCTTGATCCGTGCGATCGCATCATGGGTATTCTCAATCACCGTCGCCATGTGGTGTGCATTGGCGTGAACGATAGTCGAGGCATCGCGCACGATCGCGACGTGGCCCTTCCAGAAAATGAGATCGCCGCGTTTCAGGTGTTTCATCTCCGCGGCGCTCAACTCCCGCCCCAGGCCATCCTGCTGCATGTCGCTGTCGCGCGGGCAACCGGTGCCGGCGGCCGTCAGCGACAACTGGACGAGGCCGGAGCAATCGACGCCGAGGCTGCTCTTGCCGCCCCAAAGGTAGGGCGTGCCGATGAATCGTTCGGCAACCGCGACGAAATCCATCTCCATCGCATCGATACCACCGACATGGCCGCGCGGCAGGTAGCGGCCTTCGTCGGTCAAGGCGAAGGCGCCGTCGTCGCGGACGACCGTTACCCTTGCGCCGATCGACAGCGTCTCGACCGGCGGCAGCTTGATCGAAGGCCCCGGAAACGCAAACGTCCGCAACGCCGTGACCTTGTGCGTCGGTGCGGACACAGGCTTTGCCAGGGCAGCATCCGGAATCCAGCCGACATAGCCATCGCCGTTCAACTGACCCCAGGCAAAGCCTTCGTCGTTGCGGTCGTAGATGGTGACGCGTTCGCCTTTCAGTGCCTGCGTCGACAGCATGGCGTCGGCGGCCGGCCGTTCGCGCAAGGGAGCGATGGCGTCGATGACGCAGAATTCCTCGCCGGCGACGAAGCGTGCGGCCTTTACCTTGCCTTCGAGATACTGCGCGGCGACTTCGGGTCGTGCCGGCGTCAGGCGCGGATCATCCATAGCGTTCGCTCAATAGTTTGTAGATCGCCCGGGCGGCCTGGCATTCGCCGCCTTCGGGGCGCGCTGGTTTCGCGGAAGGTGTCCAGCCATAGATGTCCACGTGCAGCCAGCTCTTGGCATCGGTCACGAAGCGCTGCAGGAACAGCGCGCAGGTGATCGAGCCGGCAAAGCCGCCCGATGGCGCATTGTTAATGTCGGCGGTCTTCGAATCCAGCCAGGAATCGTAAGGCGGCCACAGCGGCATTCGCCATAGCGGATCGTTCTCGCGCCTCGCATGGGCTGCGACGGCTTCTGCCAGCGTTTCATCATTGGTGTAGAACGGCGGCAGATCCGGCCCCAGCGCCACCCGCGCGGCGCCCGTGAGCGTACCCAGATCGACCAGGAGATCCGGCTTTTCCTCGTCCGCCAGAGCCAGCGCATCCGCCAGCACCAGCCGACCCTCGGCGTCGGTGTTGCCGATTTCCACGGTCGGCCCCTTTCGCGACTTGAAGATGTCGAGCGGCCGGAAGGCGTTGCCGGCGACCGCGTTCTCTACCGCCGGGATCAGCACGCGCAGCCGGATTTTCAGCCCGGCATCCATCACCATCTGCGCCAGCGCCAGTACGTTGGCGGCGCCGCCCATGTCCTTCTTCATGATCAGCATGCCGCTCGAGGGCTTCAGGTCGAGGCCGCCGGTATCGAAGCACACGCCCTTGCCGACCAGCGTCACCTTCGGATGGGAAGGATCGCCCCAGCTCAGGTCGATCAGGCGCGGCGCACGCGTCGAGGCCATGCCGACCGCGTGGATCAGCGGAAAATTCTGGCTCACGAGTTCGTCGCCGACGATGCAGTTGAAGCTGGCGCCGAAACGAGCAGCCAGCGCCTGCGCGGCCTGCGCCAGTTCCTCCGGACCCATATCGTTCGAGGGCGTGTTGATCAGGTCGCGCGCCAGCGCTGCCGCCTCCGCCATTCGCGCGATGTCGGCGATATCGACATCGTCGGGCGGCACCAGCCGCACCGCCGGCGTTTCGTTCATGCGGTAGCGGCCGAAGCGGTAGGAGCCCAGTGCGAACGCCAGCGTCGCCAGGCGCGCATCATGCGGCGCATTGGCAAAGCGATAGACACCCGGCGGCAGCAGCCCCGGCAGCGCGCCGGGCC
>PNLC01000553.1 GCA_013822885.1 Bradyrhizobium sp. | reverse complement strand
GTCAAGTTCGTGAGAGGTTGAACGTCTCACGGGCGACGGTGGCAAAAGAGCCGTTCACCGGGGAGATCACGTTATAAGCCGTAAAGCCACTGCGCAGGGAAGGCCGGAGTGTTTCCGCTGAACCTGTATGCTCGTGTGCATTGTTGTTTGCGCAATTGGCACGCGAGACCGCGGGTGCAGCGTGCACCCGGTCTTCCCTGCGCCCTCGGATTATAAGGGGGCACATGAAGATGCAAACCTCGGGCGAACTGCGCCGCGAGATCGCGAAATTGTATCCACCCGTCATTGCGAGCGCAGCGAAGCAATCCATTGCGCAGCGTGGGTATAGATTGCTTCGCTGCGCTCGCAATGACGTGGAAAGAGCGGCCGTCTCGAAGGGCGAGGACCGAAGCAACCACGCCAGCCTTTCAATTTTGCGATAGAAGCCATGTCCACATTCAAATTCCTCAACTAGCCGCCGCGATCTATTGTCCGTTCAACCCAGGTCGGGAATCGAAAGAGGAAACGCAGCCCTATGGCGGAAGCAGCAAAATCACGGAGCGAGGCGCCACTGCCGACGTGGCCAGACGAGATCTACCACGTGCTCAAGGACGCCGGCATTCGGCAGGTCGCGATGGTGCCGGATGCCGGCCATAGCCGTCTGATCCGTTCGTTCGAGGCCGATCCGGAGACGCGCGTCGTCACGCTGACGACGGAGGAAGAGGGCGTCGCAATGCTGGCCGGTGCGTGGCTCGGTGGCGAGCGCGGCGTGCTGCTGCTGCAGTCGAGCGGCGTCGGCAACTGCATCAACATGCTGTCGCTGCCGGTGATCTGCCACATGCCGCTATTGATGATCGTTACCATGCGCGGCGACTGGGGCGAGTTCAATCCATGGCAGATCCCGATGGGGCAGGGCACGCGGCCCTCGTTAGAGGCGATGGGCGTGATCGTGAACAAGGTGGACGAACCTGATCTGGTCGCGTCCGCCGTGCAGGGCGCAGCGCATCTCGCCTTCAATACCTGGAAGCCGGTGGCGGTTCTGCTCGGACAGCGCGTGCTCGGCGCCAAGAACTTCAAGGAGCTTGCCCGCAAATGAACAATCCGAACGCACTGCTGCACCGCCGCGACGTCGTCAACGAACTGGTGCGCGATCGCGCCGACCTCCTCGTCATCGCCGGCCTCGGCGCGCCGAACTGGGACGTGTCGGCCGCCGGCGATCATGCCAACAATTTTCCGCTTTGGGGCGCCATGGGCGGCGCGTCGATGATGGGGCTCGGGCTGGCGCTGGCACAGCCGAAGCGCAAGGTGCTCGTCATCACCGGTGACGGCGAGATGCTGATGAATGTCGGCTCGCTTGCACCGATCGCGGTGGAGGCGCCGAAGAACCTGACCATTGCCGTGCTCGACAACGAGCGCTTCGGCGAGACCGGCATGCAGAAAACCCCGACCGCGTCCGGCGTCGACCTTGCCGCCATCGCCACCGCCTGCGGCATTCGCACCTCGCGCATCGTCCGCACGATGGCCGAAGTCACCGAGTTGCGCGATCTCGCCCATGAGGGCCGGGGAACCGCCTTCGCGCAGATCAAGATCAACCCCGAAGCGCTGGTGTTCGTGATGCCGCCGGCCGACGGCGTCATCCTGACGACGCGCTTCCGGCAATCGGTGCTCGGCGACGACGCCCTGTTCAACTGAGGGAAAGCGCTACGCCGTCATGTTTATCTTCCAGAGGCCCTCCGTGGAGAGCTGTTGAATCTCGGTCATGACGAGCGTGGCGATCGTTGTCGTCGCGATCGACGCGGGATGCGCGATCGGCGAGGCCAGGATCAGTTCGCGCGATACCGACGGGCCGACCAGCGCCGCCATCTCCAGCCGTTTCGCCGCCACCTCGGTGCGGATCGCAGAGGGCGGCAGCAGCGTATAGCCGAGGCCTTGCTCCATCAGGCTGATCTGGGCGCGGTAGGAATCGGCCTCGATCAGTGGCGTCAGCTTCAGTCGCTCGCGCGCAGCCGCCTTTTCCAGCAGCGCGCGCAGGCCGTGCGAGATGCTTGGAAGGATAAGCTTCTGCTTCACCAGCCATTTGAGGTCGACCTGCTTGCGCTTGTTCAGGCCCGACCCCGGCGGTCCAACAACGGCGATGTCCTCGCGTCCGATGGACTGGACCTGAAGATGCAGGTCCACAGCCGGTCCATATATGATGGCCAGGTCCATTTCGCCTCGATGCAGCCACTCGACCAGATGCCCGCCATAGCTCTCCACGATTCGCAGCGAGATATCGGGAAACTCGTCCAGGACGCGGCGGGCAAATCTCCCCGACAAAACGGCGCTCACCGTCGGCACCAGCCCGAGGATGACACGGCCGGACGGGTTGCCATTCGCGGATTTGAGATCGTCGCTCACCTGCTCGATCTGGCGAATAAGCCCGGTGGTGCGATCGAGCAGCATGCGGCCGGCGCTGGTCAGCAGCATGCCGCGTCCGTTGCGGACGAACAGCTCGACGCGCAGTTCGTGTTCCAGCAGCTTGATGTGCCGGCTCAGTGCCGGCTGCGCGGCCCGCAGCCGGTCCGCCGCCTTGCTGAGGCTTCCGAGCTCGGCCACGGCGCGGAACGTCCGCAATTGCTTAAGATCCATCGATTGCCTGAATGTTCAATGCGATCGGCATCATACGTCGTTTTCGCAGGCCCGGTGCAATTAGATCAATGCAGCAATGACATAAGCGTTAACGGCCTTGTCCGGGATGACGTGCCGTCGCCGATGCTGCTATCTGGGAAGAACGAGCCCCAACAAGAAATCCGGTCATGACCCTGCCATCCGTCCCCCCCAGCCAAGTCCGATCCGCCCTGCTGTTGCGCGATGAAATCGCGTTGCTTGATGTCAGGCACGAGGCCGTGTTCGCCACCGGCCATCCGCTGTTTGCCGCCAACATGGCGGCCGAGCGGATCACGCTCGAAGCCGCGGCGCGGCTGCCGCGCAAGGACGTGCCGATCGTTGTCTATGACGCCGGCGAGGGCCTCGTGCCGATGGCGGCAGAACGGCTTGCCGCGCTGGGCTACACCCATGTTCGCCAGTTGGAAGGCGGGCTGCCGGGCTGGAAACTGGCGGGCTACGAACTGTTCGAGGACGTCAATTCCTATGCCAAGGCCTTTGGCGAACTGGTGGAGTCGCGTCGCCATACGCCCTCGCTGGCCGCGGAAGAGGTCGCGGCTCTGATTGAAAGTGACGCCAACATCAGGATCCTCGATGTCCGGCGCTTCGATGAATACGCCACCATGAACATTCCCGGCTCCGTCAGCGTGCCCGGC
>PNLC01000552.1 GCA_013822885.1 Bradyrhizobium sp. | reverse complement strand
AGCGGCAGTTCCGCGCTGTAGGTGAGATCCTTCACCCGCATCGCCAGCAGAATGTTGGCGGCCGGCACCTTGTCGGCGCGAAGATCGACCGACCGTACGCCGTTCGCCTGCGGCCCGACCACGACCCGCAGCGACCACGGATTGGCGCCCTCCTCGCCAAGCCGAACCGCGACCCCGCCCCCTCTTGGCCGGCGCATGCTCAGGCTGATGTTTTCAAATGTCCATTTGTTGCCGCGCTGCTGGTCGTCGACAATGAGATTGCCGTTCTTGAGGCCGATCTCGTTCAGGTTCTGGCCGTCGAGCCCTGTAAGGCTGAGGCTGTCGAGCCAGTCGAGGCCGGCCAGCAGTCCGTTTTGCGTTGGATCCGGCGCTGGCGCCGCGACACCCGCCGCCGGTGCCGGCGCCTGACGCGGGAATGTGGGGGCAAGGCCTGCATCTCGCTTCGAGGCGACGCCGGTCGCGAGCGGTTTTGAGGTATCGCCGGCGGAAACCGTGACCTGGCCATCCGGTGTGATGCGCACGGCGAGTTCGGCATCGACCAGATTGAGGCTCTCGGCGCGCAGCCGCGCCAGCAGCAGCGCGGTACCCGAAAATTTCACCTCAGCCTTCGGTGCGGTGGCAACGACGGCGTTATCACGGTCGCGAACCACGATGTCGCGGATGCGCACGGCGATCCCGATTCGTCCCGCGCGCTCGATCTGCGTACCGCCGACTTCGACGGTATTGCCGTGGCCGATATTGTTCTCGATGGCGGCCGCAAGCCACGGCGTCGCCATGTCGAGATCGATCGGCCCGGCGCCGAGCCGCCACCACAGCCCGCCGAAACAGGCCATGAAGATCGCCGCCATCACGGCGATCACGACGCCCAGGCGTTTGAACCAGCGCCCGGCGGTCATCCGCCGCAGCGCCGCAAACCTGCCACCGAACCGATCGAATCCGGAACTGCGACGCGACAGCAGCCGGCGCGCGCGGGAACGCGCCGCCTCGTCGTTCTCATCGTCCCAGCCGGCCGCATCATCCCAATGTGGGACTTGAGCCTCGGCACGCGGATTCGACCCCTTGGGCGAAGTATTCCTAGCCATTGCCTCTCGGTGCTGGCGTTGAGGTTGATCGCCGTCATGGACGCGCCGTTCGATCGGTATCGAGCGCTCCTGTGCCGGCATCGCTGCCAATCCTCGATTAATACTGTTACTCGTGGTCGGGCCCAAGGGTTGATTGGGTGCCCCCGTAGACGAGCGGGCGGGTGCTGCGTCGAAATCCTTGTAACTGTACTCCGAGGTCATCAAACTTGCCTGGCCGCCGGAGCGAATCCGACGATTAGGGACAAGATCCGCAATACCCTAATGGTTGATCCGCGGAAAGCGACGAAAGGAAGGCGTATGTCCAAGAAAACGCGCAAGAAATCCTCCAAGGCTCCCCCCGCGAAGTCCGCCCGGTCAGCCGCCGCGAAACCGGCGGCAGCCAAGGCTGCACGCGGATCGAAGAAACCCGCGACCAAGGCCAAGGCCAGCAAGGCGGCAGCCAAAGGAGCTGCGAAGGTCGGCGGCAAGAAACCGGCCCAGAAACCCACCCGAACGCCCAAAGTCGCTCCGGCCAAAGCGTCGCACAAGGCCCCATCGAAATCGTTAAAATCCAATATATCGGCGCCGCCCCAGGAGGCCCTCCCCAAGCAGGCTCCCGAACAGCCCCCTAAGAAGGTTCGCCCGCCGGTTCCCGAGGCCGGATTGGCTCAGGGCGACGTGGAAGTTGCCAAGGAAAGCGCCAAGGAAGGGGCCATGGCTCCCGCCTTCCAGTTGCCGCGCGACGGAGGCGGCAGCGTCTCGCTCGCCGACTATGCCGGCAAGAAACTGGTGCTGTTTTTCTATCCGCGGGCAGACACGCCCGGCTGCACCCGCGAAGCGATCGATTTCACGCGGCTGAGCGACGCCTTCGCCGGGGAAGGCACCGCCGTGCTCGGCGTCTCTGCCGACAGCGTCAGCGCCCAGGATTCCTTCCGCGACAAGCACCAGCTTGCCGTTCCTCTGATCTCGGATGAGACGCATGGGATGCTTGAGGCCTATGGAGCGTGGGGCGAAAAATCCATGTATGGCAGGAGCTTCATGGGAATTATTCGGACCACGGTTCTGATCGGCAGCGACGGGCGGATCGCCAGGATCTGGCGCAATGTCCGGGTCGATGGTCACGCCGACGAGGTACTGGCCGCGGTTCGCGAGGCATGATCTGGAGGCTCTCTTTTCCAAAAATTAACCATGAGCGGGTCAAATCGGCAGCCTGAATTGAGCCGTACGGAACTCATCTCCGACCGGCGCGGGAGTGCCGATGTCGTACCGTTCCGGTCATCGTTCCGACCACCACCATCCCCATGATCACGGCCGGGCGGCGCCACGGCGCCCCGCCCCGCAAGCCGCCGCAGCCATCCTTGACCGTCATGGCTACGCTATCGTCCATGCCGGCAAGCAGGTCCGAATTGGCCCCGTGGTGTTCTGGATCGTCGTCGGCACCATCGTCCTGCTCGGCATGTGGTCGGCAGCGACCGCCACCTATTTCGCGTTTCGCGACGACGTCCTGACCCGGCTGATCGCCCGTCAGGCCGAAATGCAATACGCCTACGAAGACCGCATCGCCGAGCTGCGCGCCAGGGTCGATCGCACCACCAGCCGCCAATTGCTCGATCAGGAACAGTTCGACCAGAAACTCGACCATATCATGCGCCGCCAGACTGCGCTCGAATCCCGCGCCACCGCGCTCGGCGCGATTCCCGATGCGGCGGCTACCGGATCTACGCGTGCCCCGGCGCGCGGCGCCGCCGTGGAGACGCCCGCGTCCGGCACCCCAAAACCCTCGCCGATCAGCGACACCGTGATCTTCGTGGCGCCGCCGGATCGCGAGGCACGCCTGGAGTCGCGCACCCCCACAAACGCCAAGGCGCAGCCCAATCAGTTTGCCAAGGTTCAGGGCGTCGACAACGTCCTGGTCCGGCTGCAGACGTCGCTCGATGGCGTCGAGCGGCGGCAAATGGCGGCCTTGAGCGCGGTCGAGGACAGCATGGAATCCCGCGTCCGCCGCATGCGCGGCGTGTTCACCGATCTCGGGCTCGACATGGCGCAACTGGAAGCGGCGACACCGCGCTCGGCGATCGGCGGTCCGTTCGTCCCGGTGAAGCTTTCAGCCGATGCCGGCGCTTTCGAGCGCCAGCTCTACCGGATCAATATCACCCGCACCCAGATGCAGCGGCTGAGCGCCACGCTGACGCTGGTGCCGTTTCGCAAGCCCGTGATCGGCGAGGTCGAGTT
>PNLC01000551.1 GCA_013822885.1 Bradyrhizobium sp. | reverse complement strand
GGCACTGCTCGTCCGCGCCATGCTCGTCCCACGCTTTCACGCCGTCATTGCGTGCCGGCAATCTGGTTTCCGTTGGCACGATCCCCATCGCCTTCTGCCGCGCGATGCGCTGCTCACGCTCGACGTCCCAGCCATGGGCGAACATGGGGTCGTAGCTCCTGATGATGTCTGATGGCGCCTGATGCGGCGCGTGGCAGGCGCCGAGCGCCACCCATGTCAGCCAGGGGATATCGGGCCGGTCGGCGGTGTGATCGGCGATGAAGCGGATCGACTGGTCAATCAAGTCAGACGTGAGGTGATAACCGCCCGCGTAAATCCCGGGTGGATCGATGTGGGCATTGTCAGCGACGAGTTCGGGCGCGAACTGGTCGGTCTCGGCATCGAGAAAACCATAGAAGCGGTCAAAACCGCGGCCGAGCGGCCAGCCGTCGAACGGCCCGGTGGCGCCGCTTTCGGTCAGCGGCGTGACGTGCCATTTGCCGACCATGTAGTTGCGATAGCCGTGCGGCCGCAGCATCTCCGCCAGCGTCCCCGCCTCGCGCGCGATCTTGCCGCGATAGCCGGGATAGCCCGAGTCGAAATTGGCGAGACAGCCGACGCCGACCGAATGGTGATTGCGCCCCGTCAGCAGCGCCGCGCGCGTAGTCGAGCACATCGCGGTGGTGTGAAAGCCCGAGTAGCGCAGGCCCTCTGCGGCGAGCCTGTCGATGGTCGGCGTCTTGATCGTCGAGCCGTAGCAGCCGAAGTCGGAGAAACCCACATCGTCGAACAGCACGACCAGAATATTCGGCGCGCCCTCAGGCGGCCTGGGTGCTGACGGCCACCAGGGTTTGGAGCCAGCCACCGTCTTGTCGATCGTGCCGCCGAATGGTTTTGCGCCGAATGCCGCCATGCCTTCCCTCCCCTGCACATGCGACCGCGGTTGATCCGCAGGTCCGCCTGCGGTGGCCCTGCGAGCGCTTGCGCCGTCGCGGCCGCCGTTGCCATAAACCATAATCCGAATTATGATTATGATTACTTCGGATGGAGATGCAAGCGCACGATGCCGCGATCGGCCGAACTCGACCTTCCCGGCGTGACCCCGTCGCGCCAGAAGCGCAGCCGGGAGACCACGGCCGCCCTGCTCCAGGCCGGCGCGGAGTTGTTGCGCACCCATAGCCTTGCGGAATTGTCGATCGAGGCGCTGTGCCGGCAGGTCGGCGCCACCGTCGGCGCGTTCTACAGCCGGTTCGAAAGCAAGGAGGCCTATTTCAACGCCCTGCTGGCGCTTGCCGCGCGCGACGGCGAAAGCAGGCTGTCGCGCATGAAAGAGGACAAGCGGCTGCGCGATGCCGAACTGTCCGAACTCGGCCGCCTCCTCGTCCGCGGCACCATCGGCTGGATCCGCAATCATGAAGGCGTGCTGCGCGCCGCACTCCAGCACGACGATACGAGGCCGGACCGATGGTCCACGTTCAAGTCACTGGCACGCGCCAACGTGGCCGGCGCCACGCCGATCCTGCTCGGGGCCATGGGAAAAGGCCGCAAGGCGGCGAAGACGCGCGCCATCGGCTTCGGTTTTCAAGTCGTGCTGGGAACGCTGGTCAATGCCGTCCTCAACGACCCCGGGCCGCTATCCATTCATGATCGAGAGATGGAGGATCGGCTCAGCAACTGCCTGTTGCTGCTGCTGCAGGCCGAGATGACCGCGCCGACTGCGGGAGTTTCGCGCAAGCGGAAGCGGTGATGACGTCCGGGTCGGACTGCTTGCACCGGAACAAGTCCTCGCATGGACGTTCTCCAACTGACTGACGCATTCAAAGTCCGCCGACCTTGAGGGTGGGCAGCCCATTATCACTCGCGAAGGTAAACAGTCCGAGGAGCACAGCATCATGACGGTTCCACTGCGCACGATCGTCAGGCCGGGCGATCCCCCGATCGAGCCGCTGAAGAAAACAAGAACAGCGCCACCGGAGCCAGTAGTGTATTTTGCCTACGGGTCCAACATGTCGACCGCCAGGATGCGGAAGCGCACGCCAAGCTGTGAGCCGCTCGGCATTGCTGCCTTGCCGGGTTACGCGCTTCGCTTCCATAAGCGCAGCAGGGACAAGTCTGCGAAGTGCAACGCATTTGCGAGTGGCAACAACAACACAGTGATTGGAGTTCTGTTCCGCTTCGATCCAGCCGAGCGTGCCAAGCTGGACGAAGCTGAAGGGGTCGGCGCTGGTTATGAGCGCGCAACGGTTACAGTCATCAACGAGGAAGGTCGCAGGCGGAAGGCCCTCATCTATCTCGCCACTCCCGACTACATTGACGACAGCCTCAAGCCGTATGGCTGGTACAAAGACTTTGTCCTCGCTGGTGCGAGTGAGCATGGACTGCCGCCGGAGTATATTGCAGACTATATCGAGTCGGTTGAAGCGACCCACGATCCCAAACAAGACACGCGACAACAAGCGGCAGGCCGCGCTGGACAATCTAGGACGTGAGGCAACGGTTTAGGTGGCGAGATGCCGGCCTGGACTGTGGACCGATGTTGCCTTCTGACCCAGCGCGGAAGTTTGCTGGACTGAGTGGATGATCTCACTCAGTCCAACACCCTCGACTTCACTGACAGTTATACAAGATCCCGTCGCCGCCCTTGATCGCGGTGCCGGGCGTGCAGACGATGCCGTTGCGCGCGGCATAGTCGCTCCAGCCTGCGTAGCTAAATCGGGGGCCGCTCCACGGCCCATCAAAATAGTAGGCTCTCACGGCGTACCATGGCAGGCCGGTCGCGGTGTAGTAGGCGGCGCGCCCGGCGTAACCTGTCCTGATGTAGACGCGGGCCTGTGCCTTCGCCTGACTGACTGTCAGCGACGGGCCGCTTTGCTCGGTCCAGCCCGGCGAGAGCAGCGTCGCAGAAGCGAAGCTGGCAGCAGCAATAGCCATTATTCGCAGAGTCGTCCTCATGCCTGTTTCCTCCGTTGCTCGTCCCCATCTTCAATCCTGAGTTCTGCTGCAGGCATTACGTTGACATAGATCGATTGATTTTCCCGGGTGAAGGATGTGCTTCAACGTGTGGGACAGCAGTGATGGAGAAACGACTTCGTTTAGGGGCTGGGCGGCAAACAGCGTGTAGCGTTTGACCCGATGCCGACAGAGAGTTGGGTCCGCCGCCATTGATCTAGATCAACTCGAGACCTTGCACTCGCAATATCGCGATTGGTCTGTCGGTCACAAGTTACTGGGGAGGTCATCACAATGAGATGCAGGTTGAATATCCTCACGTTCGCGATCTCAATTGTCCCATCGTTCGCTGGCGAAGTGCATGCCC
>PNLC01000550.1 GCA_013822885.1 Bradyrhizobium sp. | reverse complement strand
CCCCGGAGGCGCTGTAGGGATATTCGGCCGCGATCGCGGTCGGAATCACGATATGGTCGCTGAACGTCGCATAGTCGAAGCCCATCGCCTCGGCGCCAACCACGATTTTCGCAAGGTCATCCGCGGCCGACAGCGGACCGGCGGTCGGGGCGTTGAAGCCGATCAGCATTGGTTGCGTCCTTCCCTGCATTGCATTGCTGGCGTCGATGCGACACCATGCGGCCGCCAGCGGGTGGCGGCAAGCGCCTCTCGCAGGAAATGCGACCCTCTACGGGCGGAGATGACGGATTGTGACGGCGGCCGGTAGACAGGCGACACGGCAGCGTTTCGAAGCGCCGCTGGCAGAACTGATGGCAGAAGCTGCGGCATTGCGCGATTCCGGCCATGGCCGGCTGATCTCCTATTCGCGCAAGGTCTTCATTCCGCTCACCAAGCTCTGCCGCGACGTCTGCCACTACTGCACGTTCGCGCAAGTGCCGCGCGCGGGCAAGCCCGCCTACCTTGCACCCGACGAGGTGCTCGCCATCGCGCGCGCCGGGGCTGCCGCAGGTTGCACCGAGGCGCTGTTCACGCTGGGCGACAAGCCCGAGCAGCGATACCAGGCGGCGCGCGACGCATTGAAGGCGCTCGGCCACGAAACGACGATCTCCTATCTCACCGCGATGTGCGCGCTCGTACTGCGCGAGACCGGATTGCTGCCGCATGCCAATCCCGGCGTGATGACGCGCGAGGAGATCGCGGGCCTGCGCGAAGTAACGGCGAGCCAGGGCATCATGCTTGAGTCGACCAGCGAGCGGCTCTGCAGGCAGGGCGGCGTTCACTACGGTTCTCCGGACAAACATCCTGCGGTCAGGCTGGAAACCCTGCGTCTGGCCGGCGAGCTGAAGGTTCCGTTCACGACCGGCATCCTGATCGGCATCGGCGAGACACGCGATGAGCGGATCGACGCGCTGGAGGCCATACGGGATCTGCACGCCGCCCATGGTCATATCCAGGAAGTCATCGTCCAGAACTTCCGGGCCAAGCCCGACACCAAGCTCGCCGATTCCGAGGAACCCGATCTCGACGACCTGCTGTGGACGATTGCGACCGCGCGTCTTGTTCTCGGACCCGACATGAACATCCAGGCGCCGCCAAATCTGTCGCCCGGAGTCTATCAAAAGCTGATCGGCGCGGGGCTCAACGATTGGGGCGGCATCTCGCCGGTTACGCCCGATCACGTGAACCCCGAAGCGCCGTGGCCCGCCATTTCCGAACTCGCCCGCAAGGGTGCGGACGCTGGCAAGCTGCTAGTGAACCGTTTGCCAATTTACCCCGCCTATGTGCGCGCCGCCGATAACTGGCTGACTCCCGACATCGCCACCCGCGTGCGGCGCATGAGCGACACGCAAGGCTGCGCGCGCGACGATGACTGGGCACCCGGCAACACCAGGCTGCCACCGGCGCCGCTGGTGCTCGCCCGCAACGTCGATGCCGGCGTCGCAGGAATTGTCGAGCGTGCCACATCGGGAGAACGGCTCGCGCCGGACGACATCGTGCGACTGTTCGCGGCGCGCGACGCCGACTACCGGCACGTCACGCAGGCCGCCGACGCGCTGCGACGCGCGGTCAGTGGCGACGTCGTGCGTTACGTCGTGAACCGCAACATCAACTACACCAACATCTGCTATTTCCGGTGCAAGTTCTGCGCCTTCTCGAAAGGCCGCACGCACGAGGATCTCCGCGGCTCACCCTATGATCTCGCCATCGGGGAAATCACACGCCGCGCGATCGAGGCGTGGGATCGCGGGGCGACGGAAGTGTGCCTGCAAGGCGGCATCCATCCCGACTACACCGGCGCCACCTATGAGGTGATCTGCCGGGCGATCAAGGCTGTTATCCCCGAGATGCACATCCACGCCTTCTCCGCGCTGGAAGTCACACAAGGTGCGGCGACGCTCGGACTAACGGTTCGCGAATTCCTCATCAGGCTGAAGGCGGCGGGTCTCGGCACCCTGCCCGGCACGGCGGCGGAAATCCTCGACGATGAGGTACGCGCCATCATCTGTCCCGACAAGATCAACACCGGCCAATGGCTCGACGTGCAGCGCGCCGCCCACCAGGCAGGACTGCGCACCACGTCGACCATCATGTACGGGCACGTCGAGACCTCGAGTTCGTGGGCGAAACATCTGCTTGCGCTGCGCGACCTGCAGGCGGAAACCGGCGGCTTCACCGAGTTCGTGCCGCTTCCCTTTGTCCATATGGAAGCGCCGATGTATCGTCACGGCATGGCGCGCTCCGGCCCAACGTTCCGCGAAGCCGTGCTCATGCATTCCGTCGCGCGGCTGGCCCTGCATCCGCTGATCCCGAACATCCAGACCTCCTGGGTGAAGATGGGGCCGGCGGGCGCAGCGATCTGCCTGAAGTCCGGCGCCAATGATCTCGGCGGCACGCTGATGAACGAGAGCATCTCGCGCGCCGCCGGCACCCAGCACGGCCAGGAGTTTCCGCCGCACGACATGGAGGCGCTGATCCGCTCGATCGGCCGCGAACCGATGCAACGCGACACACTTTATCGGCAGGTGGCAGAAGAGCGCCGTGTGGCATCCCTGATCGCCGCCGAACTGGCGCCGATCGTGCAAACGCCGCCACGCAAGAAGGCGGCGGTCGGTTAGCACCTCTGCACAGAGGTTTTGACCGTTGACGGGCAGCGGCCCGGCGACGTCGCTCATTCCGCAGGTCGAAAATTCGCACGGGTGCCGCGCTGTTGAAGCAGTTGGGGAAGGCGGAGTGGAGTGATACAATCCAAGCAACAGCCTTGCCGGTCTCTATTCCATGCGGCCGAGTCCGCCCGACCCAAAACAACGGAGAAGTTTCGTGACGATCATGCCGAATTCGGTGGAGGGACGGGACATCGCCTATCAGATGCACCCGAACGTCAACCTTCGCGCCTACGAGAAGACCGGCGGCCTCGTGATCGAAAGCGGTGACGGGATTTACGTCACCGACAACAACGGCAAGCGTTATATCGAGGCCATGGCTGGTCTATGGTCGGTGGCGCTGGGTTTCGGCGAGAAGCGGCTGGCGGCTGTCGCCAAGGCGCAGATGGAAAAGCTGCCTTATTACCACACCTTCGGCTTCAGGACTCATGGGCCGTCGATCGATCTCGCCGAGATGCTGATCAAAATCGCGCCGGTGCCGATGTCGAAGGTGCACTTCACCTCGTCCGGTTCGGAGGCCAACGACCTCGCCGCCAAGATGGTGTGGTACCGCTCCAACGCGCTCGGCAAGCGGGACAAGAAGAAGATCATCGGCCG
>PNLC01000549.1 GCA_013822885.1 Bradyrhizobium sp. | reverse complement strand
CGCTGGCCGGCATCCCGGAGCGGGTCGGCTTTTTCGGCGAAGCCCGATTCGGGCTGATCAACCGGATGCGCTGGGGCGAGAAGGCCCTGCCGCGCTTCATCGACAAGAACGCCGCGCTGGCCCTGCCCGCGCAGGCGGCTTTGCCGCCGGAATGGCCGGTGCCGCAATTATCCGTACCCGCTGAAGAAACGGCCCGCTGGCGCCAGGCCAACGGCCTCGGCATCGGGCCCGCGGTGGCGCTCGGGCCAGGCTCGGTCGGCGCCTCCAAGCGCTGGACCTACTACCCCGAAGCCGCGCGGCTGTTGATCGCGCGCGGCCTCGATGTCTGGGTGGTCGGCGGCCCCGGCGAGAAGGCGCTGGCGCAGGAGATTGTGGCCGCTGCTGGCAGCAAGGTCCGCGACCTCACCGGGCCGGATCTGCGCAACGGCATCCTGGCGATGGCAGCGGCCGGCGTTGCCATTTCGAACGATTCGGGTCTGATGCATATCGCGGCCGCGATCGGCACGCCGACCATGGGGATTTTCGGGCCTACCAGCCCCTATCTGTGGGCGCCGCTGAACGGTCTCGCGGCGACGGTGCTTCAGACCAAATCGCAGCTTTCGTGCCAGCCCTGCCAGCGCACCGTCTGCACCATGAACGACCATCGCTGCATGCGCGACATCGAAGCCCCTTATGTCGCCGAGATCGCGCATCGCCTGCTGGTGACGCATGCCAAGGCCTGATCGTCCTGATTACATCAGTGCGCGATAAACCGCGGCAATCGCATTCGCCTCGGCATCGAGGCTGAATTTCTTCTGAACGCGCTCCCGCGCCCGCGCCCCCATCGCGTTCGCCGATGCCGGGTCGCGCATCAGGGGCTCCAGCGCGGCGGCCAGCGCATCGACGTCGCCGGGCGGGACCAGCACGCCGGTCACGCCATCCTCGACCACGAACTCGGCTGCGCCAGCGCGTGCCGCCACCAGCGCCGCCCCCGACGACATCGCTTCGATCAGCGTCAGGCCAAAACCCTCGTTGCGCGAGGTGAAGGCGTAGATCGTCAGCCGCTGGTACCAGCGCTGCACGTCCTCGATTTCGAGTTCGCCCGTGATGACGACGCGCGCTGCCAGCCCGGCGGCCTCGATCTGCTTCTTCAATCCGTTGGCAAAGCCCTGCTGCTCCGGCACCACGGCGCCGACGATGACGGCCGTAAAATCAGGATAGCGCGGCAGCAGCCGGCACATCGCCTCGACGAACACATCCGTGCCCTTTTGCGCGCGCACCCGGCCGAAGCAGCCGATCGCGTAACGGCCGGGCAGTTTCGCCTCGGCAAACGCCGACACGCGATCGGCCGGCGGTGCGTAGCGATCGGTGTCGACGCCATGCATCACCACGGTAGCGTCGCGCTTGAGAAACGAGGCTGACAGTTCGGAGGTCGCGATGATCGCGTCCATCTGCCGGATCAGCCAGCGCGTCAGCCAGGTGTGGTGCCGCTGCGCGGCGGAGGTGAACACGAGTTGCAGCGGCCAGCCGAGCGCGCGCAGCAGGACGCCCGCCATCATCTCGTCGTTGCGCCGCGCGTGCCAGATCAACGGCGTGCGGCGGCGCCAGAGTTTCAACAGATCCGAAAATCCCATTCGGGCGATGCCGTCGGGCGCGTGCGGCCCGAGCCACGCTGCCCGGTACATCCGGGCAAGCTTCGGCGCCACCATGCGATTGGTCGCCGTGACGCCGGAGTAGCGCCTGTGCAGATTCGGCACGATCAGTTGCAGATCGCGGCTGGAATTGATCTCGATGGGCACGCCCGGCTCCGTTTCGGCAAGCTCCTATACGCAACATTAAGCATAGTGGCCAGTTCACCCGTACAGTTCACTTGCGCCGAAACTCCCTCTTCACCCCCTCCCAACTAGCATCGCTCCCAATAAATGGGAGAGTTGAACTGATGACCGTGCTCGTCACCGGTGGCGCCGGCTATATCGGCAGCCACATGGTTCATGCGCTGGTGGAAGCCCGCGAAAGCGTCGTCGTGGTCGACAACCTGTCCACCGGATTTTCCAGCTTCCTGCCCGAAGGCGTGCCGCTGTTCATCGGCGACGCCGGCGACGAAAACCTCGTCGAGGGCGTGATCGCCCAGCACGGCGTCGAGAGCATCATCCACTTTGCCGGCTCCGTCGTGGTCCCGGACTCGATGCGCGACCCGCTCGGCTATTACCGCAACAACACCATGACGACCCGGAGCCTGCTCAACGCCGCGGTCAAGGGCGGCGTCAAGCGCTTCATCTTTTCATCGACGGCCGCCGTCTACGGCAATCCCGAACAGGTGCCGGTGCCGGAACATGCGCCGACACGGCCGATGTCGCCCTATGGCTCTTCCAAGCTCATGACCGAGATCATGCTGCACGATGTCGCCGGCGCCCACGACATGAGCTATGTCGTGCTGCGCTATTTCAACGTCGCAGGCGCCGATCCGTTCGGACGCGTCGGTCTCGCCACCGTTGGCGCGACGCATCTCCTGAAGATCGCGGTCGAAGCCGCCACCGGACAACGCGCCAAGGTCGACGTGTTCGGAACCGACTATCCGACCCGGGACGGCAGTTGCATCCGCGACTTCATCCACGTCTCCGACCTCGCGCAGGCGCATCGCGCGGCGCTGTCCTATCTGCGCGGCGGCGGCAGCTCGATCACGCTGAACTGCGGCTACGGCCGCGGCTACTCCGTGCTCGAAACGCTAGAGGCGGTGCGCCGGGTCTCGTCGAGCAATTTCGCGGTCCAGTACGCGCCGCGGCGGCCCGGCGACATCATGACCATGGTCGCAGATATCAGCCGCATCCGTGCCACGCTGGACTGGAAGCCGCGCTACGACGATCTCGACACCATCGCCGCCCATGCGCTGATCTGGGAAGAGAAGCTGGTCCGCGAACGCGGCCTTCCGCAGCAGGCGCAATCGGCGTGAAATCAAGCACTTATTTGGCTTGAAAAACCCTGCTTTAGCAGGCATGGAGGCATCGCAGCAGCCCTGACGAGCTGGCCCATCGGCTAGGTGCCGTCAATGGAACGCGGATGACCGAACTTCCAAGCGAAACGCCCCGAAAAATCACCGACGATCCCTATGGCGCGGCGGTCCTGATCCGCCGTCTGGTCGCCGAACAGGGGATCGCCTACTGGCGGCGCTATCTGCTGGCGTTCGTGCTGATGGGAGTTTCGGCGGCGACCATGGCCGGTTCCGCCTATCTGCTCGGCGAGGTCATCAACAAGGCCTATGTCGACAAGGATGTGCGCGGGATTGCGATCCTGTCGCTGGTCACCATCGTCATCTTCACCATCAAGGGC
>PNLC01000548.1 GCA_013822885.1 Bradyrhizobium sp. | reverse complement strand
TTTCGGGATCTCGCGGTCGGTGCGGCACAACAGTATATCCGGCTGGATGCCGATCGAGCGCAGCTCCTTGACCGAGTGCTGGGTCGGCTTTGTCTTCAGTTCCCCCGCGCTCGGAATGAACGGCAGCAGTGTCAGATGAATGTAGACCGCGTGATCGCGCGGCAGTTCGTTCTTGAGCTGGCGGATCGCCTCGAAGAACGGCAGGCCTTCGATGTCGCCGACCGTGCCGCCGATCTCGACCAGCACGAAATCATATTCGTCGTTGCCCGCGAGTACGAATTCCTTGATCGCGTTGGTGACGTGCGGGACGACCTGGATGGTCGCGCCGAGGTAATCGCCGCGGCGTTCCTTGCTGATGATGTCCTGATAGATGCGCCCGGTCGTGATGTTGTCGGCCTTGGTGGCCGGACGCCCGGTGAAGCGCTCGTAGTGGCCGAGATCGAGATCGGTCTCGGCGCCGTCATCGGTCACGAACACTTCGCCGTGCTGATACGGCGACATCGTTCCGGGATCGAGGTTGAGATAGGGGTCGAGTTTTCGGAGACGGACCTTGTACCCGCGAGCCTGCAGCAGGGCACCCAGTGCCGCCGAAGCCAGACCCTTTCCGAGCGAAGAAACCACGCCGCCGGTGATGAATATGTACCGCGCCATGGGGCTTAACCTTTAAGGCCACACCCCCGATTCGCCAAAACGAATCGTCCGCTCGGGCGAACATTGTGCCGGGCTGTGGGTGACGTGAAATTTACAGCGAAATCAGAGCATTGATGGGAAGTTCTGATGCAGGACGCTAGTGTCCGTCCTGCATAGCCACCCTGCTTTATTGCGAACGCGGCGCCTGCGGGCCCGACGGCGCGGCCGGCTGGCCCTGCTGTTCATCGACCTTTTTCAGCGTGTCCAGAACGCCGCCAGAGGTCGGCGGGGTAATCGGCGTCGCGCCGCCGGACTGCGATGCCGGAGGCGTGCCGATGATCGAGGTCGGGGTGCGATTGGCGCCGGCCAGCCAGGCCAGCGTCATGCTGGTGACGAAGAAAAGTCCCGCCAGGATGGCGGTCGTGCGCGTTAGCAGGTTGGCGGTACCCCGGCTCGACATGAAGCCGGCGCCGCCGCCCATGCCGAGACCTCCGCCTTCGGATTTCTGCAGCAGCACGGCGCCGATCAGCACGGCGACGATCATGAGGTGAACGACGATAATGACGGTCTGCATCTTAAACCTTCCGTCACAAGCCGAGAGCGCCGGGCTGCGGCTGCACCATTGGCTTGCGGGTTTTCCTGAAGTTGCGCGGTGTTACACGATCGGACGGGGCATTGTCACCCCCAACCGCTGCCCCGGAGATAATTGCCGCAGCCGCGGCGGCAAGCCCATCCAGCGTCCAGCTGACGATCGCATTCGAACTTGAAGCAGCGCCAATTTCTCATATAATAGACAAATGGATACTATTATAGACAACCTGAGCGCCCGGCTCGCGCACCGCCTGCGGTTCGAACGCGACAGCCGCGGCTGGTCGCTGGCGGATCTGGCCGAGCGTTCCGGAGTTTCGAAAGCCACGATCAGCAAGATCGAGCGCGCGGAGGTCAGCCCGACCGCGGTCGTTCTGGTACGGCTCGCAAGCGCGTTCGACCTCACGCTTGCAGGCCTGATGCTGCGCGCCGAAAGCCAGGGCGGGCGCCTGTCGCGGGCCGCCGAACAACCCGTGTGGCGGGATCCTGAAACGGGCTATCTGCGGCGGCAGGTGTTCGTCCGCCCCGACCATCCCGTCGAGATCATCAGGCTCGAAATGCCGGCAAAACGGCGCGTGACGCTGCCGACATCATCCTACGCCCGTATCCGCCAGGCGCTCTGGGTGCTGTCGGGCGCGCTCGTGATCATCGAAGGCGGCGAGCGCCACGAACTCGGCACCGGCGACTGTCTCGGATTCGGCGCCCCTGCGGAGGTGACCTTTGCCAACGAATCCAATGCGCCCTGCACTTACGTCGTAGCCCTGGCACGGAGCTGACAACTTATGCCCGACATCCAGATCAAGGCACTGAAATCCTCGCCGGATATCTGCGCGGCGCTCAGTGAAATGTTGATCGAAACCGTCGCCAATGGCGGCTCGGTCAGCTTCATGCACCCGCTCTCCCTGCAGTCGGCGGAAACATTTTGGCGCGACGCGCTGGCTTCCGCCGACCGCGGCGAGCGGATCGTTCTCGGCGCTTTCGACCGCGAAGAACTGATTGGCACCGTGACGCTCTTGCTCAACCTTCCGCCGAACCAGCCGCATCGGGCCGAGATCGCGAAAATGATGACGCGGATCAGTCACCGGCATCGCGGCATCGCCACGGCGTTGTTGCGCGAGGCCGAGCGAATCGCAATCGCGCGTGACCGCTGGCTGCTGGTGCTCGATACCGCCGAGGACGAAGGCGCCGCCGGACTTTACGAGCGGATGGGATTTAAGCTGACCGGCTTGATTCCGGATTACGCGCTAAAGCCGCACGGCGGACTCACGGGCACGCTGATCTACTGGAAGCGCCTGCGCGAGAATGTGCCAGCGTAAGCTAGCACCCCTCGGCGATTGCCAGGAAATCGGCCGCCTTCAGGCTGGCGCCGCCAACCAGTGCGCCATTCACATGGGCGACCGCCATCAGCTCTGCAGCGTTGGACGGCTTTACCGAGCCGCCGTAGAGAATGCGGATCTTGCCGCCCTCGGCGTTGAACCGATCGGTGAGAACACCGCGGATAAACCGATGGACCTGCTCGACATCGCCGGCGGTTGGCGTCAGGCCGGTACCGATCGCCCAGACCGGCTCATAGGCCACCACCAGATTGGCCGCGGTCGCACCATCAGGCAGCGATCCCGCGAGCTGTCCGCCGCAGACATCGAGCGTCTGTCCGGCGTCACGCTGCTTCTGGGTCTCGCCGATGCAGACGATCGCTGTCAGGCCGACCCGCCAGGCCGCCTCCGCCTTCTGCCGGACCAGCGCATCGGTTTCGCCGTGATCGGCACGGCGCTCGGAATGGCCGACAATGATGGCGCTGGCGCCGGCATCCGCCAGCATTTCCGGCGAAAGGTCGCCGGTATGGGCACCGGAGGCCTTCGGGTGGCAATCCTGGGCCCCGACGGCGAGTTTTGAACCGCGCGCCCGGTCGGCGAATCCGGCGATCAGTGTGGCCGGGGGGCAAACCAGCAGGTCGGCCTTTCCGGCCAATGCCCCCGCCCCGGCAATCATTGCTTCGAATTCACCCAGCGCGGATTTCAGGCCGTTCATTTTCCAGTTTCCGGCGATCAGCGGCCGAATGGCGTCGGTCATGTCAATTTTCCCGCAAATG
>PNLC01000547.1 GCA_013822885.1 Bradyrhizobium sp. | reverse complement strand
CCGGCAAGCTCAATCCACGGATCGGACAGCCGGCAGGCTTCGTGCCCGGCAGGCGCGAACTGCCCACCAACTGCTATCGTATCGATCCGTCCGGCCGCATCGACCTCGTGGTCACGGAGGAGCAGGTGCCCGATCCCAACGGTCTCTGCTTCTCGCCCGACTACAAGAAGCTGTACGTCGCCTCGACCGGCAAGGGACCGGGCGATACCGGTCCGGGCGGCAAGGGCGAGATCTTTGTGTTCGATGTCGGCACCGACAACAAGCTCACCAACCACAAGCGGTTCAGCGACTGCATGGTCGACGGCGTGAAATGCGGACCGGACGGCGTGCGCTGCGATGTCAACGGCAATGTCTGGGCGTCCAGCAATGCCGGTCGTGCCGTGGGATATAGCGGCGTGACGGTGTGGACGCCGGAAGGCAAGCTCATCGGCCGCATTCGGCTTCCCGAGGTCTGCGGCAACGTCTGCTTCGGCGGCCCCAAGCGCAACCGCCTGTTCATGGCCGCGAGCCAGTCGCTCTACGCCGTGTACACGGCAACGCAGGGGGCGGGGCCGGGCTAAGCGGCTTGGTCCCGGTCATTCCGGGCGGCATCGCCCGTCGCACGATAGATTCCGGGTTCTCGCTTCGCGAGCCCCGGAATGACGGTGGAGAAAGCCGATTCACTAAAAATTGTCACAAATTCTCAACCGGCAACCAACCGCTCCGGCAAAAGCTGGGCGGCCTTAAACCCGGATTTTATCGCGAACGACGCACCTTCTCGTTCAAGAAGGGGGAGGCTCGTTCATCCATGCCCATTTCCAGATATTTTACCTGCGCCGGATCGGCGTTGCTCGTACTCTTGTTTGCTTCAAACGCTTATCTCGCTCACGACGAAGCTGATTTGCGGTTCGACGGCTCGCTGTACGAGAGCGCCCTCTATGCGCCTCGTCAGGAGGAAACCCGGGCGACGGCCGAGCTTCGCTTTCCGCGCGATGTCACGCCTGCCGCTCGCGTCAAAGAAGTGTTCGCCATATTCGTTCCCAACGAGCGACGGCGCAGCAAGCGGTATTCGTAGACCAGCGTGCCGTCGGGGCGGAGCGGTGGGCTTGCTCGCGCTTCTCACTCATCGGTGACCTCACCGTTCCCTAAACGACAGACAATGCGGACATTTGGGAACGTGTGCAGGCCTTTGCCGTTATCTCCAGGTTCATCAAATTCGCTTCATTCCCGACGCGAAAATCCCGTGCCGTCAGCTAGAATGTGCTCGTTTGGCACGGGTGAGGGCGCGACGTCGCGCCGCAGACCAGGAGGGTTCGCCATGAGCTTCCGCCGCGATTTCATCAGCAAACCGATTTTCTCCTGGGCACGCGGCGTCTTGCCGGCGATGTCCGATACCGAGCGCGAGGCGCTCGAAGCCGGCGACGTCTGGTGGGACGCCGATCTCTTCACCGGCAATCCCGACTGGTCGAAATTGCTGGCGACCGCGCCGGCGACATTGACCGCGGAAGAGCGGGATTTCCTCAACGGCCCGGTCGACGAACTCTGCGCCATGCTCGACGAATGGAAGATCAACTGGGAATGGCGCGACCTGCCGCCCGAGGCGTGGACGTTCATCAAGCGCCACAAATTCTTCGGCATGATCATCCCCAGGGAATATGGCGGGCTCGGCTTCTCGCCCTACGCGCATTCGGAAGTGGTGCGCAAGCTGTCGTCGCGCTCGCTCACCGCCGCCGTCACCGTGATGGTGCCGAACTCGCTCGGGCCCGGCGAGCTGCTGATGCGTTTCGGCACGAAAGAACAGCAGCAGAAATGGCTGCCGCGGCTCGCCGAGGGCACCGACATTCCCTGCTTTGGCCTGACCAGCCCGGAAGCGGGCTCCGATGCGGCCTCGATGGTCGACACAGGAGTCATCTGCAAGGGTAATTTCGAAGGCCGCGAAGTGCTCGGCCTGCGGCTGAACTGGCACAAGCGCTACATCACGCTGGGCCCGGTCGCGACGCTGCTCGGCCTCGCCTTCAAGGCCTACGATCCCGATCATCTCGTGGGCGAGCAGGAAGAGCTCGGCATTACGGTCGCACTGATCCCGACCCATCTGCCCGGCGTCGAGATCGGCCGCAGGCATCTGCCGTCGATGCAGGTGTTCCAGAACGGCCCGAACTGGGGCCGCGATGTCTTTATCCCGCTGGACTATATCATCGGCGGCCAGGCCCGGCTCGGGCAGGGCTGGAAGATGCTGATGACGGCGCTCGCCGCCGGTCGCGGCATCTCGCTGCCGTCGCTGTCGGCCGCCGGTGCCGCCTATGCCGCGCGCACCACCGGCGCCTATGCCCGTATCCGCGAGCAGTTCGGCATCGCTATCGGCAAGTTCGAAGGCATCGAGGAGCCGCTGGCACGTATTGCCGGCACCGCCTATCTGCTCGACGCCGCGCGACGGTTGACCTGCGCCGCGCTCAACCAGGGGCATCATCCTGCGGTCATTTCCGGCATCATGAAGCTGCATGCCACCGAGCGGATGCGGCTCGTGATCGACGACGCCATGGACATCCATGGCGGCAAGGCGGTGATCGACGGGCCGCAGAATTACATGGGCAACCTCTATCGCGCGGTACCGGTCGGCATCACCGTCGAGGGCGCCAATATCCTGACGCGAAATCTCATCGTGTTCGGCCAAGGCGCTATCCGCGCTCATCCTTTCCTGCTTGAGGAGATGAATGCGCTGGGTGAAGCCGACCGCGCCAAGGGGCTCGACGCCTTTGACAAGGCGTTCTGGAATCATGTCGGCCACAGCTTCAAGACCATGTTCCGCGCCTGGGGGCGGAGCTGGTCCGGCGGCCGGTTCGCGCCGGCGCCCGATGCCGGCGAGGCGACGCGGTTTTATCGCCAGCTCTCCCGCTACTCTTCGGCCTTTGCGTTGTGCGCCGACATGGCGCTGCTGACGCTCGGCGGCGCGCTCAAGCGCAAGGAAATGCTCTCGGCCCGGTTCGGCGATATCCTGTCCGAACTCTATTTGTTGTCAGCGGCGCTGAAGCGCTGGCAGGACGAGGGCCGGCAGCAGGCCGATTTCGCGGCGCTCGAATGGTGCATGGCCAGCGGCTTCCGCACCATCGAGAACCGTTTTGCGGAAATCCTGGCCAATCTGCCGAACCGCTTCGTGGCGGTGATCCTGAAATTCCTGATCCAGCCGTTCGGCGCCAAGGTGCTCGGCCCGTCCGACCGCGTGGTGCATCAGTGCGCGCAGCTGGTGCTGGAGCCGTCGGCGGCGCGCGACCGCCTGACGGCCGACCTGTCGCATGTCGACGACGATGGCGGCGTGGCCCGGCTGGAAAAGGCG
>PNLC01000546.1 GCA_013822885.1 Bradyrhizobium sp. | reverse complement strand
CGAACGCGCGGTGGGATGCGGTGGACGCGAAGCGCGCGCAGACGTTCGCGCGTGAAGCGTACGGCGAAGTCGTGTGGTCCTGACGCCGCGGTGCTGGCGTCAAGTTCGTGAGAGGTTGAACCTCGCACGGGCGACGGTGGCAAAAGAGCCGTTCACCGGGGAGATCACGTTATAAGCCGTAAAGCCACTGCGCAGGGAAGGCCGGAGTGTTTCCGCTGAACCTGTATGCTCGTGTGCGCGTTCCTTGTGCGCTATTGCACATGAGACCGCGGGTGCAGCGTGCACCCGGTCTTCCCTGCGCCCTCGCCTGATCAGAGGGACACGCACGATGCAAACCTCGGGCTTTTCCAGCCGCGAGAACGCGAAGTCGCATCCTCCTTCCCGGCGGGTGCTTGTGCTCGACTAACAGCACCGGATCATATAGTTGAGGGTGACAAAAGCCCTCTAAGTGGCTGGACTACTGGATAAAAAATGCCTGACGTAAGCCCCTCGAAGATCGAACAGCGTCTCAAGTCTGCCGTCTCGGGCGACGTCCTCTTCGATCCCTTCAACCGCGGCCGTTACGCGACCGACGCCTCGTTCTACCAGATCATGCCGTTCGGCGTGGTGGTGCCGCGATCGATGGACGAGGCGCTGCGGGCGCTTGCGATCGCGCGCGACGACGGGCGGGTGGTGACCCCGCGCGGCGGCGGGACCTCGCAATGCGGGCAGACGGTCAATGAGGGCATCGTCGTCGATTTCTCAAAACACCTGAACCGGATCGTCTCGCTCGACGTCGCCAACCGCATTTGCGTGGTCGAACCCGGCATCGCGCTCGACGACCTCAACCGGCAGCTCCGGAAGCACGGGCTGTGGTTTCCGGTCGATGTCTCTACGGCGTCGCGCGCCACCATCGGCGGCATGGCCGGCAACAATTCCTGCGGCGGGCGCTCGCTGCGTTACGGCACCATGCGCGACAACACGCTGTCGATGGATGCCGCGCTCGCCGACGGCACGCGCCTTCACTTTGGCGAAGTGCCGCGCGATCTGGCGGGAGTGGATGCCCCGGAGAGCGGGCTGAAACTGTTTCGCGACATGCTCGGACTCGGCGAGCGCGAGGCGGTCGAGATCGCGGAAAGATTTCCAAAGGTGCAACGCCGGGTCGGCGGCTACAATCTCGACGCGCTGGTGCCGCGCAACGCGGCGAACAACATGGCGCACCTGCTGGTGGGCTCGGAAGGCACGCTTGCCTTCACGACCCAGGTCGAGCTGAAGCTATGGCCGGTAATCCGCAACAAGGTGCTCGGCGTCTGCCATTTCGGCAGCTTCTATGAGGCAATGGATGCTGCCCAGCACCTCGTGAAGCTGCGGCCCATCGCCGTCGAACTGGTCGACCGGACCATGATCGCGCTTGGGCGCGACATTGCGATGTTCAGGCCCGTGATCGATGCCACGGTCCGCGGCGATCCCGACGCGCTCCTGATCGTCGAGTTCGCCGAGGAGGATCAGGCCGATAATCTGGCGAAGCTCAGGCAGCTTTCGGAAGTGATGGCAGACCTCGGCTTCGGCTGGAATCATCCGCAACGCAAATGGGGCGGCGTGGTCGACGTCGTCGAGCCTGCGACGCAGACCGCCATCGCAGATTTCCGTACCTCCGGCCTCAACGTCATGATGTCGATGAAGCAGGAGGGCAAGCCGGTTTCCTTTGTCGAGGATTGCGCGGTGCCGCTGCCGCACCTCGCCGACTACACCGCTCGGCTCAACGACATCTTTGCCAAACACGGCACCCGCGGCACGATGTATGCGCACGCCTCCGAGGGCTGCCTGCATGTGCGCCCGGTGCTGAACCTGAAGCTCGACAAGGACGTCAAGGCGATGCGCGCCATCGCCGAAGAGACGTTCGAGATGGTGCGCGAGTACAAGGGCTCGCATTCCGGCGAGCATGGCGACGGCCTGGTGCGTTCGGAATTCCATGAGAAGATGTTCGGCGCGCGCATCATTGCCGACTTCAGGGAAGTGAAGCAGCGCTTCGATCCGGACAAGGTGCTCAATCCCGGCAAGATCGTCGATCCGCCAAGGATGGACGATCGCACGCTGTTTCGCTACCCGCCGGGCTATCGCATTGATGGGTTGCAGACCGTGCTCGACTGGTCGGCCTATCCCGGCGGCGGCTTTCAGGGCGCGGTCGAGATGTGCAACAACAACGGCGCCTGTCGCAAGCTCGAAGGCGGCGTGATGTGTCCATCCTATCGCGCCACCCGCAACGAGAAGGATGTCACGCGCGGTCGCGCCAATACGCTGCGGCTTGCGATCTCCGGCCAGCTCGGCCCCGATGCGCTGGCATCGGACGAGATGATGGAGACGCTGAAACTCTGCGTGTCCTGCAAGGCCTGCCGCCATGAATGCCCGACCGGCGTCGACATGGCGAAGATGAAGATCGAGGTGCTGGCGGCGCGGGCCAGGAAACATGGCCTGACGCTACGAGACCGGCTGGTCGGCTATCTGCCACGCTACGCGGGCCTGGCGGCGCGCGTTGCGCCGCTGGCCAATTGGCGCAACCGCAGCCCCTTGCTGCGCAGGCTGTTCGAAAAATTTGCCGGGATCAGCGCGCAACGCGCCCTGCCCGCGTTCCGGCGCGACGTATTCACCTCCACCGGAACGGCCGGGCCCGAAGCCGGCCGCGAAGTCGTCTTGTTCGCCGACACCTTCAATCGCGCCTATGAGCGGGAAAATCTCGACGCCGCGCTGCGCGTGCTGGTGGAGGGCGGCTATCGCGTCCATATGCCGAAGCCGGTCGATCGCGCGCGGCCGCTGTGCTGCGGGCGCACGTTCCTTTCGGCTGGTCTGGTCGATCAGGCCCGTGCCGAACTGGATCGCCTTGTCGCGACCTACGCACCGTTCGCCGCGCGCGGGGTTCCGATCATTGGCCTGGAGCCGAGCTGCCTTCTCACGCTCCGCGACGAATTGCTGTCGCTGCGCTCCGATAACGAAGCGAAGACGATCAGCGCGCATGCGCTGCTGTTCGAGGAATTCCTGGCGCGCGAGGCCGAAGCAGGCCGGCTGCAATTGCCGCTTGGCCCGGTTGTCGCCAAGGCTGTGGTGCACGGCCACTGCCACCAGAAGTCATTCGGCGCGTTCAAGCCGGTCGAAAAAGTGCTGCGCCTCGTTCCGGACTTCGCCGTCGAAACCATCGAGTCCAGTTGCTGCGGAATGGCCGGCGCGTTCGGCTATGCCGCCGAGACCTATCAGGCCTCGATCGAAATGGCCGAATTGTCGTTGCTGCCGGCGGTACGCCGTGCCGACGGCGCCACATTGATCGTGGCCGACGGGAC
>PNLC01000545.1 GCA_013822885.1 Bradyrhizobium sp. | reverse complement strand
CCGCCTGCTGGAAGGCGACGTCGATCACATAGTTCTTTTCCTCGCGGAACGAATGCACATCGACTTCGCCGATCAGCACGATGTCGACGGCGGACGATTCAACGTCGGCGCGCTGGCTGATCGAGGCGACATTCGGCGGCGCGGCCACCTTGGCGTCCGCCAGATCGAAGCTGAGCACGTTGTTGAATTGCAGCGTCAGCTTCTGGTCGTTGAGGACCGACGACACGTTGACGCCGTCGGGCATCTCGAACACGAAGCGCACGAAGGTGGGCTGCATCAAGGCCCGGACCCTGACGGGGGGCCTCTTCTTCGCGGCGGCGACCGCCATCTGCGCGCGAAGCGCCCGCTCCGCGGCCCGTGCCCTCGTTGCCAGTTCGCGAATGACTTCGGCGGGAAGCGGCGGGGGCGGACCGGTCCAGCTATCGGGGAGAAAATCGACAAAGATCCGCTCCCCCGCCGTCATGGTATTGACGGTCGCGCGCCGCGCCAGCGACAGCCGGATCGCGGTGCCGTCGGGGTCGCGCCGCGCCGAACCGACATAGTCAGGGACGGCATCCGACAATCTATCGACGGGAATATCCACCGGGCGCTTGAAGTGAATGATGATGATCGAACCCGCGGTCGACACCTCGGACTCGACGTCCTCGGCCAGCCTGAGCACCAGCCGGGCGAAACCGCCCGCGGAGGCAAATGTCGCCTCGCCCCGCACCGGATCGTTGGCACGGCAGGGCTGGGCCGAGGTCACGCCGACGAGCAGCAGGAAAAGGCCCATGTAACGCCCAAGGCAATGGAATGCCGTCCGCGCCAATGCGCGGCCCGGCGACCCAATTCCAATGGCAGCCCGTCGCCCCATCCGGGAAATTCTCTTTGGCCTCAACGATACAGCGGCGAAGCGCCCTCGCCTGCAGGTCTGAATCTTGGATGGGCTGGCTTAAGGCTTTGTTAACATCAACCTATTGATTTCATTCAAGGCCACCGGGCAGATCCCGATCGCGCCCGATAAGCCCGTTTCCGATCACTTCCCGGCTCAGTTCGGCCAGGCCCAAGCCCTCGTCAAGCGGTTACCGCGCCTTTCCGTTGCCCAGCATTTGATCGCAGGCATGCAAGGAACCATCTTCAATACCGTCTCGTTCTAGAACAGAATGCAGCTTGGGGGCGCACGGCAATCCCCGGCTCGGAGAGCCGGAAGTGGAGTGTTTGGCATGGCAACCCAGATCGTGATGGACCGTACTGGCGACACCCGGCACACCTTCGACGCCAATAATCTCGCTGCAGTCGCAAAGGCCGAGCGGCGATTTATGGAACTGACCGGCGCAGGCTTTACGGCAGCGACGCGCACAGGACCCGGCGAGCAGCGGGTGATCCGCAGTTTCGATCCGACGGCGGAAGAAACCCTGTTCTATCCGCGACTCGTCGGTGGCTGACCACCATGACCGCGCAGGCCGCACTTGCGGTGTGCTCGTTCATCCTGGCCCTGATTGCGGCAGTGACGCTGTCAACGCTTTCGGTAGCGTTGGCGCGTTACGCGTCGGCGGCGGACCCGATTTTCCTGGCACGTGATCGCCGGGCCCTCAAGCTGTTGAAGGACTGGCTCTCGCCGGAGCAACTCGCCTGCTACGAGCGCTACAGCTTTTTCGACGTCATCGGCAGCGATACCGGGACACGCTTTCGGATCCATCACGGCACGCAGACCAACATCGAGGAACTCGGCAGCAACGGCCGCCTGGTTTGCAAGTGGTGTTTTGGCCCGGACGGCAATCTCGCCGCGGGCGACGTCATGCTGACACAGAAGATTGCGCTCGAAACCAATGAGCGCGCTGCGCTCGCCGTGGCAAACCGTTCTTATGCCCGTCCCGACCGTGGAGCGTTTCACAGATGACCTGATCGAAGCCGCTGCCGAGACGATGACGATCAATTCGGCTTCTGCGGCAGGATCCTGCCCTCGATCTTGGGCAGTTCGGCGGTGGATGTGGATTTGTCGGTGCCGCCGGCGCGGCGCGCCAGCTCCACCGTCAGCCGCTCGGCTGCTTCCGGCTGCATCAGGCCAAGGATGTCCGACATCTTCCGCGGTGCGATCTGCGAGGCGATATCGTAGAGCACGGACATCTCAAGCCGGTCGAACACCTTGGCGGCGTCCTTTGGCTTCATGCCCTCGTACATGGTGATGATGCCCTTGAAGCGCGCGGCATCCTGTTCCGCCTTTTGGCCCGTCGCGGTCGAGATCTTGGCCTCGGTGGCCTTCGCCTCCTCGACGCGGCCTTCGATGCGCTTCTCGGCCGATTTCAGCAGACTTTCGCGGATTTCGATTTCACGCGCGCGCTGTTCCAGTTCCTGGCGCCGCGCCTGCAGCCTTTCGAGGATGGCGCGCTCCGACGGCGACACCGTTTGCGGGTTCTGCTCGGGAAACACCACGACCCCGCCGGGCTGCGGCGCCTCCGCGGCAGGAGCGGTCGGCTTCGGCGCCTCTTCCTTCTTGGGCTCTTCCTTCTTGACCGAGCCGGTGACGTCGGGAGGCTCGCTCCTGGCGCCCGGGTAACCCAGATTGTCCTGCGCCCAGGATCGCTTGGCCGGCGGGCTCGGCTGGTATTCGAACACGTATCCGCCATCGATCACGAGGCCTGCGATCTTCAGCACGACGAGGCCGAAGGTCGCAACCAGCACGACCGGAATGACGCGGATATCGCGGAACGATTTCATGCAGCGATGCCACTCGCCCTGCGGCGTTCAGTGAATGCTTCCGCCGCCGCGGCGACCGCCTTGGCACTCGACATCCTGGGCGCTGCGGGCTCGGCCTCCTGCGAAGGCCGCGCGGCAATCGCGATCTTGGACAGCCGGCGAACGACGCCGTCGCCTTCGGCCAGCATGTCCTTGAGGTGCCCCGCCATCTGCGTCGCGGCCGAGAGCTGGCTGCCGAGGTTTTCGTTGACGTCGCGCACGGTGTGCTTGAGGCCGCCGATCGCACGCTCGGCGATTTCGGTCGCGGTGATCAGTTCGGCGATCGTGGCCTTCAGCGAATGTTCGTCCGCCTTCAGCCGCTTCAGCCGCTTGTTGAGCACCATGCAGTAACCGATCGTGAGCAGCAGCAGCACCGCCACCAGACTCTCGATCACAATGCCAAGGGAATGACTCATTGTGCCTCCATCAACTTGGTTTGCTCATCGGCCTTCTCGAACATCGCGAAGGTGGTATTGGGTTTGCGCAACTGCTTGGTGACGCGGATGGCGACGCGGTCGCCGACCCGGCCCATGCGCCCCTCGGTCAAGAGCACATTGCCGCAGCGGACCTGCACCAGCGCTTCGGGGCGCATTTCCAGCGGCAGGGTGTCGCCGACCTTCAACA
>PNLC01000544.1 GCA_013822885.1 Bradyrhizobium sp. | reverse complement strand
ATCTATGACCGCAATGTCGGCGAAGCATCGAAGCTGAAGATCCCGCGCGGCCTGAACTCGCTCTGGAGCAACGGCGGCATCCAGTACGCGCCGCCGATCAGGTAGGTTCTGTCAGCGCCCAGAACTGTCATCGCCCGCGAAGGCGGGCGATCCAGTATTCCAGAGACGCAAGCTATTGACCGAGAAGCCGCGGCGTACTGGATCACCCGCCTTCGCGGGTGATGACACCGGTGTGAGAGGCGCGTTTTGCGCGCGCCCCGCAATGACGATCAATAACTCTTCATCCGCGCCAGCTGATCGGCGTGGTAGTTGCTGTCGCCGAACAATTCCTGGCAGACCCGGGCGCGCTTCATGAAGAAGCCGATGTCGAACTGGTCGGTCATGCCCATTCCGCCATGCATCTGCACGCCTTCCTGCACGGCCAGCGTCGCGGTGGTGCCGGCGCGGGCCTTAGCAACTGCGACCGCGGCGCCCGCGTGTTCGAAATCGCCATCGAGGGCCTGCAGCGCCTTCAGCACCGCGGCGCGGGTGATCTCGATGTCGACATAGAGCTCGGCGGCGCGGTGCTGCAGCGCCTGGAATTCGCCGATCAGCTTGCCGAACTGCTTGCGCTCCTTCAGGTAGGTAACGGTGCGGCCGAACACCTCTTCGCTCAGGCCCACCATTTCGGAAGCCACCGCGCCGCGGCCGATGTTGAGCACGCCTTCCAGCAGCGCCCCGCCCTGATCGACCTCGCCGAGCACGCCGTCGGCGTTGACCTCGACATTGCTGAATTCAATGCGCGCCGCATTGTGCGCGTCGACCATCACGGTGCGTTCGACGGCGGTGCCCTTGGCCTTGGGATCGACCAGGAACAGCGTCAGCCCGTTGCGCTCGCCGGCCGCGCCGCCCGTCCGCGCCGCGACGATCAGGAGATCGGCGGTGTGGCCGTCGACCACGAACGCCTTGGCCCCGCTCAGCTTGAAGCCGTTGCCCGCGCGCACCGCCTGCAGGCTGGTGTGCAGCGGGCGGTGTTTTGCCCCTTCATCGACGGCGAGCGCCGCGAGCAGCGAGCCGTTCGATATTTTCGGCAGGTAAGCCGATTTCTGCACCTCGCTGCCGCCGCGTGCGATCGCGGACGCTGCCAGCACCGCGGTCGAAAGAAACGGCGATGGCATCAGCGTGCGGCCGATTTCCTCCATCACCACGCCGGCCTCGACGCAGCCGAGCCCGCTGCCGCCGAAATTCTCCGGCACGAGCAGGCCGCAAAAGCCCATCTCGGCAAACGCCTTCCAGAGGTCGCGGGAGAATCCCGTGGCGTCCTTGCTGTCGCGCAACTGACGCAGATGCGCCACCGGCGCCTTGTCGCTGATGAGGCCGCGTGCGCTGTCGCGCAGCATGGATTGTTCTTCGGTGAGGACGAGGGCCATTGGAGGATTCCGTGTGAGAAGAGAATTAAGCTATTTCGTCGTCCCTGCGAACGCAGGGACCCATACCGCGTGATCTCTCGATAAGGCAGAATCGCAGACGTTCTTCGCAAAATCCCGGCCTGTGGTTATGGGTCCCTGCCTTCGCAGAGACGACGAGAGAGTTGGGTGCTTACGCCCCCGGCAGATCGAGGATGCGCTTGGCGACGATGCCGAGCATCACCTCCGTGGTGCCGCCTTCGATCGAATTGGCCTTGGTGCGCAGCCACGCGCGCGGGCGGGCGCCGCCCTTCGAGCGCTCGCTTTCCCACTCCAGCGCATCGGCGCCACCGGCCGACATCAGTATTTCGTGGCGGCGCTTGTTGAGCTCGGTGCCGTAATATTTCATCGCCGAGGAAAAAGCCGGATGCGACTGGCCGGCTTTTGCCAGATCGACCGCACGCTCGGCCGCCGCCGACAGCGCGGCTTCGTCGATCTCGAAGGTCGATATCTGGCTGCGCAGCATCGCATCGTCCAGCCGCCCCTGCCCGTCAGTGCCAACGGAGTCGGCTGCGACCTGGCCGAGCGGTCGGCCGACGCCGCGCTCGCCCATGCCCGAAATCATCGCGCGCTCGTGCTGCAACAGATATTTCGCCACGTCCCAGCCGCGGTTGACGGTGCCGACCACATGCGACTTCGGCACCCGCACATTGTCGAAGAAGGTTTCGCAGAACGGCGAATAGCCCGAGATCAGCAGGATCGGCTTCGTCGTCACGCCCTTTGAAGCCATGTCGAACAGGATGAAGCTGATGCCGTCATGCTTCTTCGCCGTGGGATCGGTCCGCACCAGGCAGAAGATCCAGTCGGCGTAGTTCGCGTACGAGGTCCAGATCTTCTGGCCGTTGATAACGTAGTCATCACCGTCGCTCTCGGCGCGGGTCTGCAGCGAGGCAAGGTCCGATCCGGCGTTCGGCTCGGAATAGCCCTGGCACCAGCGGATCAGGCCGGCGGCAATCTTCGGCAGGTGCTCCTTCTTCTGCGCCTCGTTGCCGTACTTCAGGAGCGCCGGGCCAAGCATCCAGATGCCGAAGCTCGACAGCGGGGAGCGCGCGCCCATCGCCGCCATCTCCTCGCGCAGCACCTTGTGCTCGGCCGCATCCAGGCCACCGCCGCCGTATTCCTTCGGCCAGTCCGGCACGGTCCAGCCCTTGTCGCGCATCCGCTCGAACCAGAGTCGCTGCGGCTCGGACGAGAATTTGGTGTTGCGGCCGCCCCAGAAGGTATCGCCTTCCGAGGTCATCGGCCGCCGCATCTCCGGAGGACAATTGGTCTCCAGCCAGGCGCGGGTCTCACGGCGGAATGTTTCCAGATCGGACATGATGGCGTTTCCATGTGGGAATGTTTGGATCGACCTTAGCCGCCGCATCGCGGAATTCAACACATGTCTGGCATCAGCCCATGCGGCACCGACGGTGGTCACAATGCCGGATCGGGTGTATGCGCAAAGGGGAACGATTGAAAAACAAGAGGAAACGGGCATGCGGCTGAAGTTGCTTTCGCCTGGCGAAATGAGCGCCGAGCAAAAAGAAACCTATGATGAGGCGATATCAGGCAAGCGCGGCGCCCCGCCGGCGCCGATGATGGCCTGGCTCAACAGCCCCGATATGGCGCGGCACGCCACGCGCCTGGGCGAACAGCTTCGTTTCAACACGATCTTTCCAGCAAAACTTTCGGAGATCGCGATCCTCGTCACGGCGCGGCACTGGACTTCGCACTACGAATGGTATGCGCACAAGCGGCTGGCGCTGAAGGGCGGCATGGATCCGAAGATCATCGACGACATCCGCGACCGCCGCACGCCTGTATTCGATGACCCCAAGGGCCAGATGATCTACGACCTCGCCAAGTCGCTGCATGAGGGCAAGGGCGTCTCGCAGTCGCTCTATGATGAAGCCGTGAA
>PNLC01000543.1 GCA_013822885.1 Bradyrhizobium sp. | reverse complement strand
GCCGCCTCGTCGCCGGCCGGCACTACGTCGGTATGGCCGGCAAAAGTGATGTGCGGCGCTTCAGTCCCGATGCGGGCGTAGAGATTGTCGATGTCTGCCGTGCCGGGCTCGCCGAACGTCACCCGATGCACCACGAAGCCTGCGTCTTTCAGCAGGCGCTCAAGGACGCCGAGCGCGCCGGCATCGGCGGGCGTTACGGACGGGCAGCGGACGAGGTCGCGGGTAATCGAAACGGCATCATTCATGCCTCCCGCTTAACACGCCAAACCGGCGACGGGCTAGTGCCGCCGATTTGAAGTCCCTGCAGCGCAGGTGAGGGACTTCAATCGTAAAGCCACGATCAGTCCCGCAGCAGTTCGTTGATGCTGGTCTTGGAGCGGGTGCGTTCGTCGACGCGCTTGACGATCACGGCGCAGGCGGTGGACGGGCCGGGCTGGCCATTCTTCAGGGGCTTGCCGGGCAGCGCGCCCGGGACCACCACCGAATATTCCGGGACCTCGCCGATGAAGGTCTCGCCGGTCTCGCGGTCCACGATCTTGGTGGAGGCCCCAAGAAACACGCCCATCGCCAGCACCGCGCCCTTGCGCACGATCACGCCTTCGGCGACCTCGCTGCGGGCGCCGATGAAGCAATCGTCCTCGACGATCACGGGCTCGGCCTGCAGCGGCTCCAGCACGCCGCCGATGCCGACGCCGCCGGAAATATGCACGCGCTTGCCAATCTGCGCGCAGCTTCCGACGGTGGACCATGTGTCGATCATGGTCGCTTCATCGACATAGGCGCCGAGATTGACGAAGGAGGGCATCAGCACGACGTTGCGGGCAATGAAGGCCGAGCGGCGCACGATCGAGCCGGGCACGGCGCGAAAGCCCGCATCGCGAAAACGGTTCTCGCCCCAGCCCTCGAACTTGGACGGCACCTTGTCCCACCACGATGCTTGGCCCGGGCCGCCGGGAATGGCGCTCATGTCGTTGAGGCGGAACGACAGCAGCACCGCCTTCTTCAGCCACTGATTGACCTTCCACTTGCCATCAGCCTCGCGCTCGGCGACGCGGACCTCGCCCTTGTCGAGCAGTTCGAGCGCGTGATCCACGGCCTCGCGAACCTCGCCCTTGGTCGCCGTCGAGATGCCGTCGCGGGCATCGAACGCGGTGTTGACGGTGGATTCGAGCGCGGACAGGGACATCGGGATTTCCTCGGGCGGATGGACGAAGTTGACGGGCTTTTTCGGGATTTGGGCAGGGAGAGTCAAGGCGGGACGACACCGATCAGGTGCTCAGCTTCTGCAAGAACCCCGTCAAATCATCCGTGACGTGATCGACGTAAGCCGCATCGCGGCCTTCCAGCTCCCAGTCCTCGCGCACCACTTCCCTGGCGCCGTCGGGCACCACCAGCACCGTGGTCATGCCGAGCTGATGCGGGACCACGAGGTTGCGGGCGAGATCCTCGAACATCGCCGATTTCGAGGGATCGACGCCGTGGACGCGCAGGAACTTGTCGTAGGTCTGCGGCGCCGGCTTCGGCTCCAGTTCGGCGGCAATGATGTCGAATACCGCTTCGAAGTGATGGGATATGCCGAGCCGTTCCAGCACCGCGCCGGCATGGTCGGTCGAGCCGTTGGTCAGGATCAGCTTGCGGCCGGGAAGTCTTGCGATCGCCGCGCCCATCGCGGGGTTGGGCTCCAGCGGCGAATGATCGATCCGGTGCACATAGGCCAGGTAATCGTCCGCGTGCACGCCGTGCTCGGTCATCATGCCACGCATGCTGGTGCCATAACGGCGGTAATAGTCCTTCTGGATCACGCGGGCTTCTTCCGCCGAGATCTTGAGAAACGCGCCGATGAACTCGCCGATCCGCGCGTCGACCTGCTGCCACAGATTGACGTGGTGCGGATAAAGCGTGTTGTCGAGATCGAACACCCAGGTGTCGATATGGCGGAAGGGGCGGGGGAAATTCATCATACCTCCTGGCTGTCATGCCCCGCGAAGGCGGGGCACCCAGTACGCCGCGGTTATCGAGAGTAACAAACAGACGTCTCGGAGTACTGGATCACGCGCCTTCGCGGGTGATGACGGAAAGAGTTTGAGGGAGCCTATATCCATCACGGCATCGCAAACCGAATTGTCTTGCCGCCGCTCGACATGTCGACCGGGGCAAAGCCGATCCCGGCAAGGCCGCGGCTGCCGCAATCGCCCTGTTCGGAAACTTCGAACTTGCTCTCGCGCGTGCACAGCTCTTTTGGGCCGCCCCAATTCAGCGGCTTGTCCCTGAGTTTGACGGCGCGGTTCTCGGCATCGACCGCCTCGGCGAAACTGAAGACCTGCTTCGGCTGGCCGGTCACGTCAGGGTGCAGGCATTTGCCGGGGTCGATGCGGTACCAGCCACGGCTGGTCACGGCCTTGCCGTCGTCGGTGGCAACCGCCGCCATGATCCGGTGCGGCGTATCGTTGCACCAGGTCAGCCCGGAGGAAGAGGGTTTTTGCACCGCCTCGATCATGGTGGTGAAGAAATTTTGCGACTGCACGACGTCGACCGTGAGCCCGCGGCTTTTCAGGAACGCCGCCAATGCGGCTTGCGTCTTCGGCCCGTCGACGCCGTCGATCGGGGCGGCGTCGTAGCCCGCGATCACCAAAAGCCGCTGGATGCCGGCCAGCCTCGCCTGCTCGTCGTCATATTCGGAATGTTCGGCGAGATAGGCGACCAAATGGCCGTCGTCGGTCCTGGTCGGCGTGATCTGCGTAAACGGCGCCGGCGTCTGGTTGCCGCGGCACTGGCGGGCAGCGGCGATGACGAAATTATCCGGCGCGATGCACAGCGTGTCGCTGCCGTTCTGCGGGATCGGCGAAGCGCCGTAGACGCCGAGCGCGCGCGCGTTCAACAGGATGCGGTCGGCGGTCAGCGCGCCCAGCAGCACCACGCGGCAGGCGGCGGGATCGATCCGGAACCAGCCGCGGGTGGCGGTGGCCGATTTTTCGTCGATGCCGATCGCGGCCTCGACCACGTAGCTCATGCGGTTGCAGAGCTTCAGGTCGGCGAACGCGGGCAGGCAGGAAACGAACAGCGAGATCACTGACGCCGGTAGCGCAATGACCGTGCGTCTCCCACACCGCCGCATTCTTGCGCGGAAGCCGCGCGCGAAGCCGGAAACAGGGGAGATCGCGCGGTTCACTTGTGGATCAGCGTGCCGGTGCCCTGGTTGGTGAACAACTCGAGCAGCACCGCGTGCTGCATCTTGCCGTCGATGATGACGACGCCCTGCACGCCCTGTTCCAGCGCGTAGATGCAGGTCTCGACCTTGGGGATCATGCCGCCGGAAATCGTGCCGTCCGCGATCAGCTTGCGCGCATCCTTGACC
>PNLC01000542.1 GCA_013822885.1 Bradyrhizobium sp. | reverse complement strand
AATTTGGTGTGCTCCGGATGACAAGGGTTTGCGACCACGACGGAGCTGCCGTGAAGGCCAGATCCAGTACTACAGCGACCGGAAACAGAACAAGAACCTAGCCTGCAGGCAACCTATCCGATTGAGCCATCCAGCACAATCGACCCGGCCGGATTGGGCCCAACTTATCCCGGCTGCCCTGCGGCTTAACGAGCCGTTGTTTTACCGATTCGCCCCCTCTATCTAGGTAGTCGATGGGGCCGCCACAACGCGGGCTCCGTTTACCATTGGCCGGGATTGGAACCGCAGAAATGACCACTTTCGACAAGCGCGAGGAAGGTTTCGAGAAGAAATTCGCCCTCGACGAGGAACAGAAATTCAAGGCCATGGCGCGCCGCAACCGCCTGCTCGGTCTTTGGGCAGCCGAGAAGCTCGGCCTGTCGGGCGATGCCGCCACCGCCTATTCGAAGGAAGTGGTCGCAGCCGACTTCGAGGAAGCCGGCGACGACGACGTCCAGAACAAGGTGGTGAAGGATTTCGCCGCCAAGGGCATCGCCATCGCAGCACCGGAGGTTCGCGCCAAGATGACCGAGCTGCTGGCGCAGGCGGCCGCCCAGGTGAAGTCGGGGACGTAAGGGCCGCTTCCCCGCTCCCCGTCATTCCGGGGCGTGCGAAGCACGAACTACGGTCCGCAATTGCGCACCTGAGAATCTCGAGATTCCGGGTCTGGTGCTAACGCACCATCCCGGAATGACGTTAACGTCGCGCCGCTAACCTCACTCCTCCTTGAACCCATATTCCGGAACATTGCCGCTGGCGCCGTAATACTTGTACGGCAGGAATTTGCCGGACATCGTGATCTTGACCCGGTCGCCCTTGGGGTTGGCGACGCGTTCCAGCGCCATGTCGAAATCGATCGCCGACATGATGCCGTCGCCGAACTCCTCCTCGATCAGCGCCTTCCAGGCCGGACCGTTGACCATCACCATTTCATAGAAGCGGTAGATCAGCGGATCGGTCGGCGGCATCGGGGTGCCGGTGCCGCGCATCGGCACCTCGTTGAGCATCGCCATTTCCGATTTCGACAGCCCGAACAATTCAGCCGCGTTGGCAGCCTGCGGTTTTGTCAGCTTCATCTGGCCCATGATGGCGCCGACGATCAGCACTTCCGAGTAGCCGCCGATCTTTTCGCAGATATGTTTCCAGCTCCAGCCCTTCTCGCGCTTGATGTCGAGCAGCTTCTCGGTGAGGTCTTCGCGTTTCATGGATGGTCTCCTGTTGAAATCTAGCGCGCGATCTTCTGCGTTGAATTGGCTTCGACCAGGCTCGGCGCCGAAACGATGGTCGGTTCGCTCAGGCCCGGCCGCACCGTCGGCACGTTGCGCGGATCGTGATCCGGCGTGGTCGCGGTAAATGTCTTGCTGCGGCTGACCAGGAAATCGACGATGTGGTTGCGCAGCGCGTAGTAGAGCGGATGGCGATGAAGGTCGATGCGGCCGCGATCCTTCGGCAGTGGATTCTCCACGATCTCGGCCAGCACAGCCCCCGGGCCGTTGGTCATCAGGAAGATCTTGTCGGCGAGATAGATCGCCTCGTCGACGTCGTGCGTGATCATGAACGCGGTCTGCCCGGTCTCCAGGCATATACGGCGCACCTCGTCCTGCAGCGTGCCGCGCGTCAGCGCATCCAGCGCCGAGAACGGCTCGTCCATCAGCATGATCTTCGGCGTGATCGAGAGCGCGCGCGCGATGCCGACGCGCTGCTTCATGCCGCCGGACAGTTCCGACGGCCGCTTGTGCTCGGCGCCGGTCAGCCCGACCAGGTCAATGAATTTCTGCGCATGCGCCTTCACCCTGGCGCGGTCCCAGTTGCGCCATTTCGAGGTGACAGCGTAGGCGACATTGCCAAGCACGGTGCGCCACGGCAGCAGCGCATGGCTCTGGAAGATCACGGCGCGGTCGAGGCTGGTGCCTTCGATCGCCTGCCCGTCGACGATCACGGCACCTTCGCTCGGCTCGTCGAGGCCGGCCAGAATATTCAGCACCGTGGTCTTGCCGCAGCCGGAATGGCCGATCACGCAGCCGAACTCGCCGCGCGCCATCGACAGCCAGAGATTCTCGAACACCGCGACCTCGCCGCCGCTCGCGCCCGGATAGCGTTTGGCGATCGCCTCGATCGAAATGAACTTGTCCATCATCGCATTACTCCGGGAACGTGACCATGCGCGTGAACCGCGCCAGGATCTGGTCCAGCAGCATGCCGACCACGCCGATCAGGAGGATGGCGATGATGACGTTGGTGATCGAGAGGTTGTTCCACTCGTTCCAGACGAAGTAGCCGATGCCGGTGCCACCGACCAGCATCTCGGCGGCGACGATCACGAGCCAGGCGATGCCGATCGAGATCCGCATGCCGGTCAGGATCGTCGGCGCGGCGGCCGGCAGGATCACCGTGAAGGCCCGCCTGACGGTGCCCACTTCAAGCGTACGCGCGACGTTGATCCACTCCTTGCGCACGGCCGCGACGCCGAACGCCGTGTTCAGCAGCATCGGCCACACCGAGCAGATGAAGATGACGAAAATCGCCGAGATCGAGGAATCCTTGATGGTGTAGAGCGCCAGCGGCATCCAGGCGAGCGGCGAGATTGGCTTCAGCACCTGGATGAACGGATCGAGCGCCTTGCTCATCAGCGGCGACATGCCGATCAGGAAGCCGAGCGGAATCGCGACGATCACCGCCAGCAGATAGCCGAGGCCGACACGGCCGATCGAATAGCCGAGCTGGATGCCTAAACCCTTGTCGTTCGGGCCGTTGTCGTAGAACGGCTGCTTGAGATGCTCCCACAATTTCACGCCGACATCGAGCGGGCCCGGCATCGCCGACTTGCCCTGGGTTGCCGTCAGTCCCATCAGCTTGGCGTATTCCGGCGACATGGCGGTGGTCGTAGCCGTCGAGCGCGTGGCGAGATGCCAGATGCCGAGGAAGGCCGCGAACAGCGCGATGGACACCACCGCCGCGCGGAAGCGAAGGGAGAAGGTCATTGGGGACAGTCTCTCAGCACGTCGTCCCGGTCTCTCGACATGTCGTCCCGGCGAACGCCGGGACCCATACGCCGTGTCCTCTCGTTCAGGCACGGCGTCAGAGGCCTTGCTTCATTACTTCCGCCGCGGAGTATGGGTCCCGGCGTTCGCCGGGACGACAGCGGTGATTGTTGCGCCCCCGCGCTCACGACGCCTTCCTGATCTTGAAGCTGGCGAGATAGTCCTCCGGCTTCGCCGGATCGAACGTCTTGCCCATCACGGCGAACGACTTGTAAGACGTCGTAGGTGGCGTCAGTCCCATTTCCTTCATGACCTTGCCGGTGTCGGTCGCGAGATA
>PNLC01000541.1 GCA_013822885.1 Bradyrhizobium sp. | reverse complement strand
CTCCATGTCGCGGCCGAACGGGGTCAGCTCGGTGATCGACGCGCTCTCGCCCATGCCGAATTCGCAGCGGCCATTAGAGAGCAGATCGAGCACCGCGACTTTCTCGGCAACGCGGGCGGGATGGTTGGTCGTGAGCTGGAAGATGCCGTGGCCGAGCCGGATATTCCTGGTGCGCTGGCTGGCGGCGGCGAGAAAGGATTCCGGCGAGGGAGAGTGCGAATATTCTTCCAGAAAATGATGTTCCACGACCCAGGCGTGGTCGTAGCCCAGCCGGTCGGCGGTCTCGAGCTGCGTCAGGGCGTTCTGGTAGAGCCGGAGTTCGTCGCCCTCTTCCCATGGGCGCGGCAGTTGCAGCTCGTAAAAGATGCCGAATTTCATGATGCCGCTCCCAAATCAGCTTGTTGTTTTCGCTCAGTGTAATGGCGGCTGGCCTCAAGTCTAGCCTCGGGCGCGAAACCGCAATTCCGTGTCACGGAAGCCCGCTTGCATGGCACGCGCGAATGGTTAGCTTTATGCTTGTGCCCGAGTCGCGGCGCCTCCGCCCGCTCCGCCATCTGGACCCCATGACCACCTTTACGCCGCATCAGGATTCCGCGCTCAAGGCCGTTGCCGACTGGCTGAAGGCCAAGCCCGGCCGGAACGGCACCCCGCCTGTGTTCCGCCTGTTCGGCTATGCCGGGACCGGCAAGACCACACTGGCGCGACACATTGCGGATGGCGTCAACGGCGAGGTGAAATTTGCCGCTTTCACGGGCAAGGCGGCGCTGGTGATGCGCAACAAGGGTTGCGACAATGCCTCCACCATTCATTCGCTGATCTATCGCGCCAAGGAGTCCGGCGTCGAGCAGCCGAGCTTTGAATTGTGGGACGACGCGCCGGCCTCGAAGGCAAAACTGATCGTGATCGACGAATGCTCGATGGTGGATGCCGAACTCGGCCGCGACCTGATGTCGTTCGACTGTCCGCTCTTGGTGCTCGGCGATCCCGCGCAGTTGCCGCCCATCCAGGGCGGCGGGTTCTTCACTGATTGCGAGCCGGACGCCATGTTGACCGAGGTGCATCGGCAGGCCCAGGACGATCCGATCGTGCGGATGTCGATGGATATCCGCGAGGGCCGCCAGCTCGAAATCGGCCGCCATGGCGAGAGCGAGGTGGTGTCGCGCAGCGAACTCGATCCGGACCGGGTGATGGGCGCCGACCAGGTGCTGGTCGGGCGCAACAACACCCGCCGCGCCTACAACATGCGGGTGCGGCAGAAGCAGAACATCGAGGATCCCTTGCCGGTCGCCGGCGACAAATTGGTGTGCCTGCGCAACAACCGCAAGAAGGGCCTGTTCAATGGCGGGCTGTGGCGGGTGAAGTCGCGCACCCAGCCGCGATCGAAATCGCAGATATTGAGCATGCGGCTCTCGCCGGACGAAGATTTCGGCCACAAGGTCACCAAGGTCTCGGTACGGCAGGATTGCTTCGAGGGCGGCATCGAGGCGATCCCGTGGGAACAGCGCAAGCCCTATGACGAGTTCGACTACGGCTACGTGCTGACCGTGCACAAATCGCAGGGCTCGCAATGGGATGACGTGGTTCTGTTCGACGAAAGCTTCGCCTTCCAGGACAGCCGCGCAAGGTGGCTCTACACCGGCATCACGCGGGCCGCGAAGCGGCTGAGCGTGGTGGTGTGAGTTACGGTCATCCCGAGGCGGTGCGAAGCATCGAACCATTGTGGCAAGCGCAACTGACCTTTCCACCCAACACCCTCTCCTAACCCCCTGCACAAACGCCACTTTTGTTCACGAACTCGTGTGACGCCTCATCGTAACAATCCGCGGCCAGGGCCGTATCTTGGGCACATCGGAGAGAAACGAGCCAATTGCGTAACACCGCTCCCGCTCTAGACTGCACCCAACCCATTTGCCTCAAGAGGAAACCATGTCCCCTCGCCCATTCAGCCGCCTTTCGCTGTGCGCTGCCGCCATCGGTGCGCTGGCCCTCGCCGTATTCGCCGTCTCCCCTTCGCGCGCCTCGGAGGATCCCGTCATCATTCCGCCGCCTGCGACCGACGTGAAGGCGGCCGACAGCATCCAGACCGCTGTGATTGCGGGCGGCTGCTTCTGGGGTGTCCAGGGCGTGTACCAGCACACCGCCGGCGTCCTCAACGCGGTCTCCGGCTATTCCGGCGGCAGCAAGATGACGGCGAACTATACCATGATCGGCACCGGCACGACCGGTCATGCCGAGGCGGTTGAGATCAAGTACGATCCGAAGAAGATCAGCTATGGCAAGATCTTGCAGATCTTCTTTTCCGTCGTGCATGACCCGACGCAGCTGAACCGCCAGGGTCCCGACGTCGGCACGCAATATCGCTCGGCGATCTTTGCCGTGAACGACGAGCAGAAGCAGGTCGCGGAGGCCTATATCGCCCAGCTCAACGCCGCCAAGGTCTACAAGAAGCCGATCGCGACCAAGGTCGGTCCGCTCGCGGCGTTCTACGCGGCGGAAGACTACCACCAAGACTACCTGACGCTTCACCCCACCCAACCCTATATTGTCTTCAACGACATCCCGAAGATCGAAAACCTGAAGAAGATTTTTGCGGAGAACTACATCGAGAAGCCGACATTGGTGAGCAAGGCCAAGGCTACCAATTAGTACTCTCGTCGTTGCGAGTGTCAGCAACCTAGACTCCGTCATTCCGGGATGGTGCGTTAGCACCAGACCCGAAATCTCGAGATTCCGGGTTCGATGCTTTGCATCGCCCCGGAATGACAAGCAACCCGAGGAGATTCCATGTCCGACACCAAAACCTCCGCCAAGGTCGTCAAGAGCGAGGCCGACTGGCGCAAGGAGCTTTCGCCGATGCAGTATGCGGTGCTGCGCGAGAAGGCGACCGAGCGGCCGTTCTCGGGCGAGTATGAGCACGAGCACCGCCAGGGCACCTACACCTGCGCCGGCTGCGGCCAGACGCTGTTCGAGTCCGATGCCAAGTTCGACTCCGGTTGCGGCTGGCCGAGCTTTACTCAGCCTGCCGTGGACGGCCATGTCGACGAGGAGCGCGACGTCAGCCACGGCATGATCCGCACCGAGGTGTTGTGCTCGAAATGCAACGGCCATCTCGGCCACGTCTTCGAGGACGGCCCCGGCCCGACCGGCCTGCGCTACTGCATCAATTCGGCGGCGCTGAAACTGCAGCCGAAATAGTTTCGCAGGTCCGCCAGACATCAACCCCTGATTCACTTTCAAACAGCCCGTAGCCACGTCATTGCGAGCCACCGGGTCGCAATGATGTTGTGGACGGCCCCACCTGAACGGCATCAAGTGCCAAAACGTGGTCGCCGGAGCGCCACAAAGAGGGAGGCCGTCCATGTC
>PNLC01000540.1 GCA_013822885.1 Bradyrhizobium sp. | reverse complement strand
TGCCGATCATCATGCTGACCGCGCGCGGCGAGGAAAGCGAGCGGATCAGGGGCCTTGCGACCGGCGCCGACGACTACATCGTCAAGCCGTTCTCGGTGCCGGAATTGCTGGCGCGGGTGAAGGGCCTGCTGCGGCGGGCAAGCCCCGAGCGCCTCGCTACCGTGCTGACCTATGGCGACATCGAACTAGATCGCGAGAAGCGCCGCGTCGCGCGTTCGGGCCGCTCGATCGATCTTGGCCCGACCGAGTATCGCCTGCTGGAGTTCTTCCTGGAGCACCCCGGCCGCGTCTTCAGCCGCGAGCAGTTGCTCGACAGCGTCTGGGGCCGCGACATCTACATCGACGAGCGCACCGTCGACGTGCATATCGGCCGCCTGCGCAAACTGCTCAATCCCGGCCGCGAGCAGGACCCGATCCGCACCGTCCGCGGCGCCGGCTACGCGCTGGACGATCGCTTCGCGAAGGTGGAGCCGTAGCGCTCCACTGTCCGCAACCACGCACCATCGTCGTCCCTAAACCACAAATCTCGACTGTAGAAAAACGCTGGAGCCCCAGCGAAGCATAACCACTGACATCGGTGGTTATGGGTCCCTGCGTTCGCATTGCGTTCGCAGGGACGACAGCGGATATTTTCCGCGTAGCTTACGACCGCCCTTATCGCGTCGGCTTCGGCGCCGCACGACGGCGATCGGCCGCCGGTTGATACGCGACGCGCGAATGATGCGCGCAGTAGGGCAGGCCGGAGAGCGCCTTGCCGCCGCAGAAGAAGAACTCGGGGCTCGAGGGATCGCCGACCGGCCAGTGGCAGGTGGCCTCGTTCAATTCCAGCAGCGACAGACGCTGGCTCATCGGCACCACGTTGTCGAACGCGATCGGATCGGGCTCCAGTTCGACCTCGAAGGCGTGCGCAAGCGCGGTGTTGCCGCGCGAGACCGGGCGCGACACCCGCATCATGTGCTGGGCAGGACGCGCCTTGCGCTGCCGGGGCGCAGCCGAGGAGGGGCTTTTGGCGCGGCCGGAGAGGCCCAGCCGGTGCACCTTGCCGATCACCGCGTTCCGGGTGACATTTCCGAGTTCCGCTGCGATCTGGCTGGCCGAGAGCCCGGCCTCCCAGAGCTTTTTCAGTTGCTCGACGCGATCGTCGGACCAGGTCAATACCGTCATCGCATTCTTCCCTTCGCATCGCGCCGGCCAATCGGGGCAGCGCTGGCGACGTCATTCGCTTTAAGCTGGCGACGCCAACCGTCTCAAAAATCCCTGCGGTCAGAATCCCTTAGCCCTCGCCGGGCGCGAATTTTGCGCTCGAACGTTTTACGCCGTACAAAATGGACACTTGGGATCAGAACTGCCGCACGAGATGTCGTACCCGACGGCCCGAAAGCTACAATATGGCGGGACTCGGGCGCAAGAGTCCGGGCCGATGCGTCCACATGTTCCGGCATCTCCGCGTTGCAGTGCGTGTTTTGCACCACACCGCAATCCTACGGAATTAACCTTTCTTGCGCCGCAGGAAGGACCGCCTTGAGTGCTGGAAACGCAGCCTCCTGGCGTGTTGACAGCGACCGCCGCCCACATAGAATACCGCTTACGTGCCGCCCTTAAGAGGCGGCACGTTTCGTTTTCGCAAGACCGGCTGCTGCCGCGTTCGCGCCAAGTGCTCGCATGCTTCCGCGGCCGATCAAAACCTCAGTGATTGCCATGACCAATAGCGCCACGTCGCATCTGCTCCCCGTCTTCGCCAGGGTCGATCTCGGCTTCGAGCGCGGCGAGGGCGCCTGGCTGATCGCAACCAATGGCGAACGCTACCTCGACTTCACCTCCGGTGTCGCGGTCAACGCGTTGGGCCATTGTCATCCGCATCTCGTTGCAGCACTGCAGGAGCAGGCCACCAGGCTCTGGCACATGTCCAACCTGTTCAGGTCACCCGATGGCGACAAGCTCGCGGCGCGGCTGTGCGAACAGAGCTTTGCGGATCTCGTGTTCTTCTGTAACTCCGGCGCGGAAGCGATGGAATGCGCAATCAAGGTCGCGCGCCGTTATCACGCCGCCAAGGGCCATCCCGAACGCTATCGCCTCGTCACCTTCGAGGGCGCCTTCCACGGCCGCACGCTGGGCACGCTTGCCGCGACCGGCTCCGCAAAATATCTCGAAGGTTTCGGGCCGCCGCTGGATGGCTTCGACCAGGTGCCGCATGGCGACCTCGAAGCGGTCAAGAAGGCCATCGGTCCGCAGACCGCGGCCATCCTGATCGAGCCGGTGCAGGGCGAGGGCGGCGTACGTTCGGCGCCGAACGCGTTCTTCAAGGCGTTGCGCCAGTTGTGCGATGACAACGGCCTGCTGCTGATCTTCGACGAGGTGCAGACCGGCATGGGCCGCACCGGCGACCTGTTTGCCTACAGGCGCCTCGGCGTGACGCCGGACATCATGTCGCTTGCAAAGGCGCTCGGCGGCGGATTTCCGATCGGTGCCTGCCTTGCCACCGCGGAAGCCGCATCCGGCATGACGCCGGGTTCGCACGGTTCGACCTTCGGCGGCAATCCGCTGGCGATTGCGGCTGCCAACGCCGTGCTCGACGTGATGCTGAAGCCCGGCTTCTTCGACCACGTGCAGAAGATGTCACTGCTGTTGAAACAGAAGCTCGCCTCCGTCGTCGATCGCTATCCGGCCGTGCTGTCGGAAGTGCGCGGCGAAGGACTTCTGATCGGTGTCAAGGCGGTGGTGCCGTCCGGCGATCTGGTCAACGCGCTGCGCGAGCAGAAACTCCTGACCGTCGGCGCGGGCGACAACGTCGTGCGCTTCCTGGCGCCCCTGATCGTCAACGAGGCCGAGGTCGAGGAATCCGTGCAGATGCTCGAGCGCGCCTGCGTGGCGTTGTCCGCCGGACAAAAGAAGGCCGCGGGGTGATGAGCAAGTCCGTCCGTCACTTCCTCGATATCAGCGAACTGCCGCCGGCCGAACTGCGCAACATGCTGGCCGCCAGCATCGCCATGAAGGCGAAGCTGAAGTCGCACGAAAAGGTCGAAAAGCCGCTCGAGGGCAAGACGCTGGCGATGATCTTCGAACGGCCCTCGACGCGCACGCGGGTGTCGTTCGACGTCGGCATGCGCCAGCTCGGCGGCGAGGCGATCATGCTCACCGGCGCGGAGATGCAACTCGGCCGCGGCGAGACCATCGCCGATACCGCGCGCGTGCTGTCGCGCTACGTCGATGCGATCATGATCCGCATCCTCAACCATGATGCGCTGCTGGAGCTCGCCGCGCATGCCACCGTGCCCGTCATCAACGGGCTGACGCGGCGCTCGCACCCCTGCCAGGTGATGGCCGACCTGATGACCTTCGAGGAGCATCGCGGCCCGATCGAAGGCCGC
>PNLC01000539.1 GCA_013822885.1 Bradyrhizobium sp. | reverse complement strand
CACCACGCCGACCAGCATCGCCGCAAGCACCACGCCCCAGAAACTGCCGAGGCCGCCGATCACGACGACGACAAAGGCCACCGTGATGATCTCGGCGCCCATCGCGGGATGCACGATCGTGATCGGCGCAAAGAACGCACCGCCGAGCGCCGCCATGCCGACGCCGAGCATGACGATCGCGGTCATGTAGGGTTGCAGGCGAATGCCCAGCGCCGCGACCATGTCCGGCCGCTGGATGCCGGCGCGGACCACGCGGCCGAAGGAGGTCTTGTGCAGCAGCAGCCAGACGCCGAGCAGGACCACGGCGACGACGGCGAGGATCAGAAGGCGATAGCGGGAGAACAGGAAGTCGCCGAGGAAGACCGAGCCGCGAAACGCCTGCGGGACCGCGGCCGATATCGGCGGCGCGCCCCAGATGATCCTGATCGCCTGTTCGGTGACCATGGCGAGCCCGAACGTCACCAGAAGGCTCAGGATCGGGTCGGCGTCATAGAACCTGCGCAGGATGAAGCGCTCGAACAGGATGCCGAGCAGCCCGACGGCGACCGGCGACAGCACCACCGCAGGACCGAAGCCGAGATACTTGGTGATCTCGACGGAAATGTAGGCGCCGAGCGCGTAGAACGCGCCATGCGCAAGGTTGACGATGCCGCCGACGCTGAAGATCAGCGATAGCCCGAGTGCAATCAGGAGGTAATAGCCTCCGAGCACAAGGCCATTCACCACCTGTTCCAGCAAGAATCCGAACTGCATATCCAACCCGCAATTTAAAACAGACGGCGCCGGCCTTGTGTGCCGACGCCGCAAGTGCCCGACGCAAGACCCGGGCTCTTATGCCTTCATGTTGCAGGGGTTCTGCGTCTTGGTCGGGTAGATCGATTCGAGCTCCGCGCCCGCTGCCGGTACGGCATCGCCGAGCACCAGCATGTCCCACTTGTCCTTCATCTCGTTTTTCGGCTTCACGGTGAACGGATAGGCTTCCTGCACCAGTTGATGGTCCCAGGAGCGGAAATAGGCCTTGCGTCCCTTCATGATGTCGAACTGCGTCTGCTTCTCGAAATAGCTGATCAGCGCGTCGCTTTCGGTCGACTTGGTCTCGGTAATGGCCTGCGCGATCGCCTTGAGCGTGATGTACTCGATCCAGGCGTGGTTCTCCGGCGGCTTGCCGTACTTCTTGGTGAACGCCTCGACGAAGGCCCTGGAGGCGGGATTGTCGAGCGTGTGATACCAGACGGTCGGCCAGGTTCCGCTCAGATTGCCTTCGCCCATTGCCCAGGCGTCGCCGGTGTTGAGGTTGAAGCCGACGAGCGGGTAGGGGAAACCGAATTCGGCATACTGCTTGACGAGGTTGGTCACCTGGTTGCCGGCGAGGTTGCAGCAGACGACATCGGGCTTGGCCTGCCGGACCTTCAGCAGATACGGGCTGAAGTCGGTGACATCGGTGGCAATCAGCTCGTCGCCGATCAACGTGGCGTCGTTGGCGCTGAAGAAGGCCTTGGCGGCCTTGAGCAGGTCATGGCCGAAAATATAGTCCGCCGTCAGCGTGACGAACTTCTTGCCCTTCACCATGCCCTTCTGGTTGAGCGCGGTGCCGACGGCGTTGACCATCACGGTGTTTGGAATGTCGCAGTGGAAGGAGTAGCGGTTGCAATCCTTGCCGCGCAGCGCGTCGGAGCGGGCGCCGGTGGAGAAGAACACCTTCTTGTTGCGCTCGGCGACCTGCATGATCGCCAGCGACGAGGCGGAGGAGATTTCGCCGAACAACAATGCCGCGCCGTCCTGCTCGATCATGCGCTGCGCCTTGGTCGAGGCGGTGGCGGGATTGACCGAGTCTTCCGAGATCAGGTCGATTGGCTTGCCCATGATGCCGCCGGACGCGTTGATCTCCTCGGCCGCCATCTTCACCCCGAGCTGGGCATAGCTGCCGATCGCGCCGAGAAATCCGGTCAGCGGCACCAGATGCCCGATCTTGATGCGCGCGGCCTGTGCGCTGACGATGGCGGGACATCCGATAGTCGATACGCCGGCGAAAGCGGCGCCGGCCTTCAAAAGAGTACGTCGGCTGTAGCGGGTCATCACTGATCTCCTCCCGAGGATGCGTCGCGACGTCCTCTCTCCGAATCTCGCTTATGCGACAATGTGAGAGACGTTCTTTTATTGTTGTAAGTATTTCCGGACGCAGCGCCGGCTGTCAACGCCAAATGCGTCGCAGGCACGCGCAAACGTGTTTCGACGGAATCAATGAGGCCCGGATCGCGGGAAGATCAGGAGGTTTTCGCAAGATCCCAGGCGCCGAACTCGGCGGACAGGCGGCTCGCGGCCGTGCGCACCAGTTTTGCGCGGCTCTGTATCACCTGGTCGGTCATCCGCCAGATCGGGCCGGAAATGCCGAGCGCGCCGATCACTTCGCCGGTGAAGTTATAGACCGGCACTGCAACGCAGCGTACTTCCGCATTGAATTCGCCGTCGTCGAAGGCGATAGCGTCGCGGCGTATTTCAGCGATCTCGCGCAACAAATCCCCAGGCTCGGTGATCGATTTCTTGGTCGAGGGTTTCAGCTCGATCCGTTCGAGAAACCGCTTCAACTGGTCGGGACGCAGCGAAGCCAGGATGATCTTGCCAAGCGCCGTGCAATGCGCTGGACGTACCACGCCGACGCGATCCGTGAGTTGAAACGCGCCGGCCCCGCTGGTGCGGGCAATCACGACGACCGCATCGCCCATCCGCACGGCAAAATGCCCGCTTTCGCCGGTCTCGCGCGACAGGTCTTCCAGGATCGGGGTTGCGAGATTCACCATCTCGATCTCGTCGAGCGCGCTGGCCGCGAGCGCAAATAGCGGTCGCCCGACGCGGTAGCGCTTGGAGTCGCGCTCCTGCCGGAGATAGCCGAGCGAGACCATCGTCTTGGCGAGGTGGAAGGTGGTTGAATTATGCAAGCCCACCAGCTTGCTGAGATCCGCCAGCCCAATGCCTTCGCGGTGGCGCGCCACTTCCTCGAGGATCGAAAACGCGCGCCCGAGCGATTGCACGCCGCCGCGTGCGCGCTCCTCGGCCTCGTCGTCGATATTGGGTTCGTTCGACGGCACCAGCTTGGCGATCGCGACCTTGCGTGGAGTGGCCGGCCTGTCACTCGTCTTCAGCTTGGTGCGCGATTTCACGGGAATCAGGTCTCCAGAATATGCGAGGCGAACTCTATCAGGACGTCTTCGCCCGGCAACAGCGCCGCGCGTCGTTTGGCGCGCGGTCTTGACCATACCACAATAGCAATTGACGTACAGTATTATGAGAAATAGGTTCGGCCCGTTACCGGCCGCGCAACATCAAGACGCGGAGGCGGAAAGCCGTTGAGCGGCAGGGAGTGAGTGAATC
>PNLC01000538.1 GCA_013822885.1 Bradyrhizobium sp. | reverse complement strand
CCTCATGGGAATGCGCGTGTCTAACCCGGCCGCCCGAAAAGCAAAAGGCGCCTTGCGGCGTCCTCACGTCGGCGATGACCCGGCAACTACCAGAACAGCAGTACCGCACCGCCAAGGATCATGGCGCAGCCGACGAACAAGATGGCAGGCCAGCGCGTTCTGCGCTGATCATAACGCCCCTGCGCACGACGCTCCGTGATGAGCGCCCTCTCGAATTCTTCCGAGGAAGAGAACATGCAGCCAAAACCACCACGGGTGGAAGCCTCGGCCGCTTCAAGCGACGTCAGGGCTGCCTGTGGATTTCGTCTGCGCATCGAGTCCATGACGCAGATGATATGAACGGAATGGTAAATGGAAAGTTACCCAACGCAGCGGTTACGTCGTTGCCGGCGACTGGCGCGCCGAAGCCGGCAACCCCGCAGTCTTGCGCCGCCACTTCTCCAGCGACAACGGCAGTTCCGCTGCGGCCTCGACGCGGTTGCGGCCGCCGCGCTTGGCCTGGTAGAGCGCGGTATCGGCCGCGGCCAGCAACACTTCGAGTTCGGTGCCGGCCGGCCCGCCGGCCACACCGATGCTGACGGTCGTATCGACAGGACCTTCCTCGCATACGATGTTGGATGCCTCGAAGGCCTCGCGCACGCGCTCGGCCACGATCACGCCCTCCTCCAGCGCGCACGGCAGCAGCGCGGCGAACTCCTCGCCGCCGATCCGGCCCGACAGGTCGCTGATGCGCAGACTGCTGATCACCACGGTCGAAAACAGCTTGAGGATCTCGTCGCCCGCGGGATGGCCGAAGCGGTCGTTGATGCCCTTGAAATGGTCGATGTCGAAGATCATCACCGTCACGGGCCGGCCTGCGGCGGATTCACGTTCGATCACCCGCAGGCAAGCTTCCGAAAACCCGCGGCGATTCAGCATCCCGCTCAGCGGATCGACCGAGGCTGCAGTCTTGTGCACGGTCACGGCGCGGTCCGACACCAGCATGAAGATCACGAACACGGTGCCGATCGCGTAGAGAATCAATTCGATAGAGAATGCCGTCACCCAGATGCTGCTGGCGAAGGTCTCATCATGCGGACGCAGGAGGCCGCCGAGCAGGATCGGCAGCATCAGCACGCAGCCGTGCATGACCGGCACCGCAATCGTCGGCCAGCGCTTCTGCATCGTTCGCCGCCGCTCGCTCCACAACTCGGAAGCCGTCAGCGCGGCATAGACGGCGACGATCGCCGCACCGATCGTGAGACGCATTGCGACGTTCAACGACGGCAACGCCACGGCGACGCCGATCCACACGATCGCGCCGAACACCAGCCCCGGAAGATGGGGCTTGCGACCGAGGAACACGCGCGCCGCATTCCAGACCATGCCGCAGGCAATGAAGCCCACCGCATTCAGCGCCAGCAACAGTGGGTCGCCGAGTTTCGAGCCGCCGATGGTCCAGATCGCCACCGAGGCTGCGCCGATCAGATAGGCCGCACCCCACCATTTCAAGGCCGGGATGTTCTCCTGCTTGCCGAAGAACACGAGCATGGCCCCGAGCATTCCGGCGACCATGGTGGCAAACAAATACAGCGTGGCGGTATCGAACGACATGGGTCTACCCGAACGCGTGTGATGCAGATCGTTTGGCACGCATCGAAAATGCGATTTCGCGCCCTTGCATCGCGGACACTAGGAGCGCCGTCTTCCGAATCCGTTTGCGCGGGTTGCCAAGTTTTCACGAAAAACCGTGGTAACTCATCATTAAATGGAAACCAAAAAGGGCGCCGATCGGCGCCCTTTTTCCTCGTTCGATGCATGCAGCAATCGCTGCAAATTTTAGCGAACCAATTAGCGCTTCGAGAACTGGAACGACTTGCGCGCTTTCGCCCGGCCGTACTTCTTGCGCTCCACGGTGCGGGAGTCGCGGGTCAGGAAGCCGCCCTTCTTCAGGACGCCGCGCAGATCCGGCTCGAAGTTCGTCAAGGCCTTGGAGATGCCGTGGCGCACGGCACCCGCTTGGCCCGACAGGCCGCCGCCGGCGACCGTGCAGATGACGTCGTACTGGCCGGCGCGCGCGGCAGCAACCAGCGGCTGCTGGATCAGCATGCGCAGAACCGGGCGGGCGAAATAGACCTCGACCTCGCGGGTGTTGACCACGATCTTGCCGGCGCCCGGCTTGATCCAGACGCGGGCGACCGCGTCCTTGCGCTTGCCGGTGGCATAGGCGCGGCCGTACTTGTCCACCTTCTTGATGTATTTCGGCGCGTCCGGAGACACCGCCGCCTTCAGCGACGACAATTGATCGAGAGACTGCATGGTATCCGACATCTTATGCGGCCCTCATGTTCTTGCGGTTCATCGAAGCGATATCAACCTTCTCGGGCTGCTGGGCTTCATGCGGATGTTCGGCGCCGGGGTAAACGCGCAGATTGCCCATCTGGACGCGGCCGAGCGGGCCACGCGGGACCATGCGCTCGATGGCCTTCTCGATCACGCGCTCGGGGAAGCGACCCTCGAGGATCGACTTCGCGGTGCGTTCCTTGATGCCGCCGATGAAGCCGGTGTGCTTGTAGTAGACCTTGTTGTCGCGCTTGCGACCCGTCAGCACGACGTGCGCCGCGTTGATGATGACGACATGGTCGCCGCAATCGACGTGGGGCGTGTAGGTCGGGAGGTGCTTGCCGCGCAGGCGCATGGCGACGAGGGTAGCGAGCCGGCCGACCACCAGACCCTTGGCGTCGATCAGCACCCACTTCTTCGTCACCTCGGCGGGCTTAGCCGAAAACGTTTTCATGTGAGGAAATCCGTGAAAATGGAAATCGGCGCCAGATGCGCCGAACTGCGCGGGTTTCTAGAGAACGGCGCGTCGATCGTCAACGCCAATTCATATAAAATATATCAATAAAAACAGCGCCTTATAAATATGGTGTAATAATACCGTGAAAATCCCTATTTGGTTGGAATGGAATAGGTCGCCGTGACATGGGCGATCGGATCGGGCGACGACCCTGACAGGAGATTGACCTCGCCGACGGCCAGACGCTTGCCGAGCTTCAACAGTCTCGCCGCCGCCAGCACATCCTGGTTCGGCTGGCCCTTGCGCAGGAAATTGATGTTGAGATTGGTGGTCACGGCGAGCCCGACCGGGCCGATCGCCGAGAGCAGCACGACGTACATCGCGAAATCGGCCATCGCCATCAGCGTCGGCCCCGACACCGTGCCGCCGGGGCGCAGCATGCGCTCGTCGAAGCGCCGGCGCAGCAGGCAGGTCTCGCCATCGGCGCTCTCGATGGTGATATCGCCATCGCTGAACGCCTGGGGAAACTCCTCGTGGAGGAACCTTTCCAGTTCAGCCACGCTCATTTTCGCTGCCGCCATGCGTCCCTG
>PNLC01000537.1 GCA_013822885.1 Bradyrhizobium sp. | reverse complement strand
CTTCATGGGAATATGAGCCGGTCAAATCGACCAGGCGCGTCGCCGACGGCGATTTGACTCTCGTCGCCGACAAGGCGGCGCGGGTGTCGGTCTCGCCGGAGCCCGGCCGCTACCGCCTCGACGTCAAGTCGACCGAGGCGGATGGACCCGTCACGTCGGTGCAGTTCGATGTCGGCTGGTACTCTGAGGGCAGCGCCGATACGCCGGACTTGCTGGAGACCTCGGTCGACAAGGCCGAATACGCCTCCGGCGACACCATGGTGGTATCGCTCAATGCCCGCACGGCCGGCAAGCTGACGGTCAACGTACTCGGCGACCGCCTGCTGACGACGCAGACCATCGATGTCAAGGAAGGCACGCAGCAGGTCAGGATCCCCGTCGGCAAGGACTGGGGTACGGGCGCCTATGTGCTGGCGACGCTGCGGCGGCCGCTCGACGCGGCGGCGTTGCGGATGCCTGGGCGTGCGATCGGCCTGAAATGGTTCGGCATCGACAAGAAGACGCGCACGCTTGCGGTCACCTTGTCGCCGCCCCCGCTGGTCCGGCCCGGGACGACCCTGAAGATTCCGGTCAAGCTCGGCGGGCTCAATGCGGGCGAGGACGCCAAGATCGTCGTCGCCGCGGTCGATGTCGGCATTCTCAATCTGACCAACTACAAGCCGCCGGCGCCGGACGATTATTATCTCGGCCAGCGCCGCCTGACGGCTGAGATCCGCGACCTTTATGGGCAATTGATCGACGGCATGCAGGGCACACGCGGCCAGATCAGGACCGGCGGCGATTCCGCCGGCGCCGATCTGCAGGGCTCGCCGCCCACGCAAAAGCCGCTGGCGCTCTATTCCGGCATCGTAACTGTCGGCGCTGACGGCTCTGCCGAGATCAGTTTCGATATTCCGGAGTTTGCCGGCACGGCCCGCGTGATGGCGGTGGCGTGGAACGCGACCAAACTCGGCCGCGCGACGGTCGATGTCACGGTGCGCGATCCCGTGGTGCTGACGGCGACGCTGCCGCGCTTCCTGCTCAATGGCGACAAGGGCACCATGAGTTTCGATCTCGACAATGTCGAGGGCGCGCCCGGCGACTACAGCATCAGCGTCAAGACCTCGGGTCCGGTGAAGGTGACGGGTAATCCCACCACGACCGTCAAGCTCGCGGCCAAACACCGCACCTCGATGGCGCTGGCGATCGATGCCGGCGGTGCCGGCACCGCCAATCTCGACGTCGACATCAAGGGCCCGAACGGGCTGACGCTGGCGCGGCACTACGCGCTCGACGTCAAGGCGGCGACGCAGGTGCTGGCACGGCGCTCGATCCGGACGCTGGCCAAAGGCGAGAGCCTGACGCTGACGCCGGACATGTTCTCCGACCTCGTATCCGGCACCGGCAGCGTCTCGCTGTCGGTCAGCCTGTCGACGGCGCTGGATGCCGCGACCATCCTGAAAGCGCTGGATCGCTATCCGCACGGTTGCTCCGAGCAGATCACCAGCCGCGCGATGCCGTTGCTTTATGTCAACGACCTCGCGGCCGGTGCGCATCTGGCGATGGATACTGCCGCCGATCAGCGCATCAGGGACGCGATCGAGCGGCTGCTGGCGCGTCAAGGCTCGAACGGTTCGTTCGGCCTGTGGTCGGCCGGCGGCGATGATGCATGGCTCGACGCCTACGTGACAGATTTCCTGACCCGCGCCCGTGAAAAGGGCTTTGCGGTACCGGACGTGCTGTTCAAGAACGCGCTCGACCGCATCAGGAACTCCGTGGTCAATGCCAACGAGCCGGAGAAGGACGGCGGGCGCGATCTTGCCTATGGCCTCTACGTGCTCGCGCGCAACGGTACTGCCCCGATCGGCGATCTGCGCTACCTTGCCGACACCAAGCTCTCCAACCTCGCCACCCCGATCGCGAAATCGCAGCTCGCGGCGGCGCTGGCTTTGGTCGGCGACAAGGCGAGGGCGGAGCGGGTCTATGGGGCGGCGTTGGATGCGCTGGCGCCAAAGCCCGTGCTCGAGTTCGGCCGCACTGATTACGGCTCGGCGCTGCGCGATGCGGCGGCGCTGGTTTCGCTCGCGAGCGAAGGCAACGCACCGCGGGCGACGCTGACGCAGGCCGTTCAGCGGGTCGAAGTGGCGCGCGGGCTTTCGCCCTACACCTCGACGCAGGAAAACGCGTGGCTGGTGCTGGCCTCGCGCGCGCTGTCAAAGGAAACGCTGGCGCTGGACATCGACGGCGCGCCTGCCAAGGCCGCCGTTTACCGCAGCTACAAGGCCGAGGCGCTGGCCGGCAAGCCGGTCAAGATCACCAATACCGGTGATGCGCCGGTGCAGGCGGTGGTCTCGGTCTCGGGTTCGCCGGTGACGCCGGAGCCCGCGGCCTCCAACGGCTTCAAGATCGAGCGCAATTACTTCACGCTCGACGGCAAGCCCGCCGACGTCAGCAAGGCCAGGCAAAACGAGCGCTTTGCGGTCGTGTTGAAAATCACCGAGGCCAAGCCGGAATACGGGCACATCATGGTGGCCGATTATCTCCCGGCGGGACTCGAGATCGACAACCCGCATCTGGTGTCGTCGGGTGATAGCGGCACGCTGGACTGGATCGAGGATGGCGAGGAGCCGCAACATACCGAGTTCCGCGACGACCGCTTCACGGCCGCCATCGACCGTGCCGCCGACGAAAAGTCGGTATTCACCGTGGCCTATATCGTGCGTGCGGTTTCGCCGGGCAAATACGTGCTGCCGCAGGCCTATGTCGAGGACATGTACAACCCCTCGCGCTACGGCCGCACCGGCACGGGTACAGTCGAGGTGCGCGCGGCGAAATGAGCGAGAAGGCGACCATTGCGCCGGCTGTGCCTCGCGAGGGACGCTGGCGGAAAATCAGGAAGGCGACGGCGATATCAGCCGTCGCCGGTCTGATCGCGTCCGCCACCTTCGCCGCCTGGGTCGTCTCCCTCGGACCGCTGCCACTGGAGCCGGCGCGAAAAGTCTCGACCACCATCGTCGATCGCAACGGCAAGCTCTTGCGTGCCTATGCGATGGTTGATGGACGCTGGCGGCTGCCGGTCGATGCCAGGACATCGGTCGATCCCGGATATCTCAAGCTGCTGCTGGCCTACGAGGATCGCCGCTTCTATGTGCACCACGGCGTCGATCCGCTGGCGCTGGGTCGCGCGGCGCTGCAACTCGTCACCCGCGGCCACATCGTCTCCGGCGGCTCGACCATCACGATGCAACTGGCGCGGCTGATCGAGCCGCGGCGCGAGCGCTCGCTCTCAGCAAAATTGCGCCAGATGGTACGCGCGGTTCAGATCGAGAGGCAATTGAGCAAGGACGAGATCCTCGATCTCTATCTGGCGGTGGCGCCGTTCGGCGGCAATCTCGAAGGCATCC
>PNLC01000536.1 GCA_013822885.1 Bradyrhizobium sp. | reverse complement strand
CTCGTCAAGGAGGGCCGGGTCGGCGCGGGCACCGAGGAACGCACGCTCGCCATCATGTTTACCGACATCGTCGGTTTCACCTCGGCATGCGAGAAGCTCAGCGCGCGCGAGGTCGCCGAGTACATCAATCACCACCTCGCCCTCGTGGCGGCCTGCGTCGAACAGGAAGGCGGCACCATCGACAAATTTATCGGAGATGCCGTCATGGCCTTTTGGGGCGCCCCGGGGCGGGTAGAGAACCCAGCGGCGTCGGCTTGCCGCGCGGCGGTCGCCATTCAGCTCGATATTGCAGCCGAAAATCAGCGACGGACCGCTTCGGGGCTCGAGCCTGTTCGTATTCGGATCGGCATTCATATGGGAACGGTGGTGGTGGGCGACATCGGCGCCCCCAACCGGATCAACTACACGATCGTCGGCGACGCCGTGAACGCGACCCAGCGCCTGGAGAGCCTTGGCAAGTCGGTCGATCCTGATGCCGAGTCGATCACGCTGGTGAGCCGGACGGTTTTCGACGCCCTGCCCCACGGCTTCGACCTCGTCAGCCGCGGATCGCATGTCGTCAAGGGCAAGCACGAGCGTCTGGAGGTTTATCAGCTCCTCGGCACGCGAGCTGTGAAGGCGTCGGTACCTGACGCTGCTAGACCAGTCTAGACCGCGGTTCGGACTTTCTTCGTCTTCGACTTGTCTGCCGCAACCGGAGGAGCAATCCTGTCGCGCAACTCGCCGCAGATCTTGCTGACCTCTGACGTCATCTTCGAGCAGCTTTCGATCTCGATGAAAACGCGCTTGGCCTCTTCGCGATAGCGGTTGGCGGTTTCCTTCAGCTCGTCCGTCACGCGAAGCACATCGCGGCTCATCGCCTCGCATTGCTTGACACGCTCGACCAGCTCCGCGCCCAGCGCTTCGATGTCCTTTGCCGCGGCCTCATATTCACGGACGACGGCTTCGGCAGACAGCCTCCCGATCTCCGTGGCGCCGTCGCGATGCTCGACATAGTCAGGCATCGCCATCCCGGGCGCAGCCGTCATCGGCGTCACGAAATCGATGGGACTGGGCTGGCGCGGCTGGTGGCTGTTGTGAAACTCGGCCTGGATTTCACGCTCGATATTCGTCAGCACCTGACCGATCGTTGACTGCACCATGACTGTCGCTTTCTCGCTTAAGGTTGTCCGCTGAGGCGGACTTTGATCAGCCTTGAGCGACCGAACAACCGGACTCGCGCATTAAGCTTGCCTGTTAAGCTTGATGTCCGCGCTGCGGGTTAATTCCGGAACCCGATCGCCGGGCTCAAGCCGAGCGTGCGGCCCTGCGCAGCGACTGCGGCGGCTGGCCGAAGGCGCGGATGAAGGCGCGGCGCATCCGCTCCGGATCGCGAAAGCCGGTGGTTTGGGCGACCCGCTCGATCGCCTCGCTGGAAGACTGCACGCGCTGCCGCGCCACCTCGATGCGCAATCGCTCCACCGCCTTTGACGGCGTGGTGCCGGTCTCGGCCATGAAGGCCCGGGTGAAATGCCGCGAACTCATGCCGGCCTGCTCGGCCAGATCCTCCACCGTGAGCGGCGCATCGAGATGCTCGCGCGCCCACGCCAACAGCGGTCCGAACCGGCCGTTCGGCGCCTTCAATTCCAAAAGCGAGGAGAATTGCGACTGGCCGCCGCTGCGCGGGTGATAGAGCACGAGCTGTCTTGCGGTTTGCTGCGCGATCTCGTCGCCATAGTCTTCCGCGATCATCGCCAGCGACAGGTCGATGCCGGCCGATATCCCGGCCGAGGTCCAGACGTCGCCATCGCGCACGAAGATGCGGTCGGGCTCGAGCTTCACCTGCGGATAGGTTTTCAGAAAATGCCGCGTGCGCTTCCAGTGCGTGGTGGCGCGGCGGCCGTCGAGCAGGCCGGCTTCCGCGAGGATATAGGCACCCGAACAGACGCTGGCGATGCGGACGCCGCGCCTGGCGATGGCGCGCACGAAGTTGAGTGTCTTCGCACACGCCGCCGCCTCCCGGACGCCCTCGCCGCCCGCGATAATGAGCGTGGTGATCGCGCCCGACGACTTTAAGCCGCGCGCAAGAATCTCGACGCCTGACGATGACCGCACCGGTCCCGGCGTCACCGCCAAAACCCTGATCGCGGGTGCGCCAACGGCAAAACGCGCTCCGATCTCGAACACAGAAATCGGGCCAGCGGCATCGAGCAACTGGAAATCCGGAAACACGAGAACGCCGATCATGTGCAGGCCCGTTTTGTTTTATGTCCTGAAATGAGGGATATATGCCATTTCGGACAGCAGGCGACCATGGCAGGATGCCTTCCGTCAAGCCCTTTTGCGGCAAACCAAATTTCGGAGGTCATGATGTCCGCGCCGTCTCAGACGCCTACACCGCTTCAAATCGGTCTCGTGCTGTTCCCGCGGGTAACCCAGCTCGACTTCACAGGTCCCCTGCAGGTGTTCTGCAGCCTGCCCAGCGCCAAGGTGCATCTGATCTGGAAGCGGATCGAGCCGGTCACAAGCGATAGCGTTCTGGTGCTGACGCCGACCACGACCTTTGCCGACTGTCCGCAGCTCGACGTCATCTGCGTGCCCGGCGGGTTCGGCACCGACGACATGATCAACGACGAGGAGATGCTGGCCTTCCTGCGCCAGCAGGCACCCGGCGCGAAGTACATCACCTCGGTCTGCACGGGATCGCTGGTGCTGGGCGCCGCCGGTCTGCTGAAAGGCTACCGCGCGACGACGCACTGGACCGCGATGGATTTCCTGAGTGCCTTCGGCGCCGTCCCGACCAGGACGCGGGTCTGTGTCGACCGCAACCGCGTCACCGGCGGCGGCGTCACCGCAGGGATCGATTTTGCGCTGACGCTGGTGTCGCTGCTGCACGACCGAAAGACCGCCGAGACGATCCAGCTCCGGCTCGAATACAATCCGGCGCCGCCGTTCGATTCCGGTTCACCCGATACCGCGCCGCCGGAAGTCCTGGCCATCATGAGAGACAGGATGGCAGCAGCACAGGTGCGCCGTGGCGAGATGATCGACCGCGCCGCCGCGCGTTTAACGTAGCCGCTTTCGCGTCCCGGACGCGGCGCGGCACGAAGTGATGCGACGCAGAGCCGGGACCCACCCGCGTAGCGGTCCCGGCTCTGCGGAGCAGCGTTGCACGCTGCACCGCGTCCGGGACATGAGACTATCGCGACAAAAGCAAAAGGCCGCCTGGTTTCCCAGACGGCCTTTCCTGTCCTACGACAGCACCACATTGGCGGGCGATTTCAGGATCGCTTTTGCCGGGGGCCTATCTCCCAGCCCTATCCTGATCGGGTGCCGCTGCTCGTCGGGGCAGTCGCGAACTGGAGCCCGACACCGACGCGATGGTCTCCCATCTCCGTAAGATGTC
>PNLC01000535.1 GCA_013822885.1 Bradyrhizobium sp. | reverse complement strand
TTGCGCGGGAGATGACAGCGCCAATGCCGCGAGCCCGACGAGTTGCAGGAATTTCAAGGTCCGTTTCACCGATGATCATCCTGCTTTGCGGCTGCGCGGTTGCACATATTCGCAAGCTCATAGATCGCTGCGGCGAGGGTTTCAATCCATCTCGACGTGGTCGCAGCGCACAATTGACGATTGTAATCGAACGGCCGGGATAACCTGAGGATCAAGCCTCCGGCGGCCGCGTGCAAGATAGCCAAGTATCGGCAAATTCTGCTAAAAAGGACCGTTGAACCTTTTATTCCCGCCGCCGACTCAATTACCAAGGGGATGTGTCGCCTGTGTACCGCCGCGCCGAACTTTCGCGGGCCATGATGCTTGTTGTTTCGCTGTCGCTGGCGGCGGTCTCAACGGGTGTTTGCGCGCGCGATTGTCGCAACGTGCTTTGCGAGGTGGCAGTAAATTGACGGGCGTACAGCAGCAGGACCGGGCGACGGATCGACTGGCGAGCTTTGCCGCGCGCAGCCGTTCTCGTATTGTCCAGTTGTTGCGTGCGGTGCCGATCCGCTGGCGCATCCTGTCGATCGCTGGATTGAACTCAGCCGTCGTCGTCGTGCTCGCCATCCTGATATGGAACGGCGTCAAGGTGCTCGGATCGGCCTGGGACGACGTCCGCCATGTGCGCGAGTCCGACAAGATCCTGGCGCTGCTGGAAAGCGAAACCAGCCGGCTGCAGAACCTGATCCACCGCTACATCAACCAGCCGAGCCCCGAACTGTTCGCCGAGATCCTGCTGCTGCGCGAAGCGGTGCTCGGCACGCTCACCACGCGCGCCTCGAACGACCCGATACTTTCAGGATCGGTCGAGCGGCTCGAACAGGTCACCGACCGCTTCCTCAACGGTTTCGGCGAATTGCGCGCGGTGCAGGCCACCATTACCAGGACCTATGAACAACAGGTGCTGGGGCCGGCACGGGAAATGGCCGGGCTTTATTCGATCATCGAAGGCGCCACCGGGCATCGCGACGCGGCGATCTGGCCGTCGCTCGGAAAGTCCCGCGAGGCGTTCACGGCCATGCTGGTCGCCGCCAACTCCTATTACCTGTCGCTCGCCACGGCATCGGCCGAGGACGCCCGCAAGAATACCGAGACGATTGAAAAGACCATTCCCGCAATGTCCGACCTGGCGGACAACGATCTGCAGCGCATGGCGCTGACGCGGCTGGGCGCGCGGACCGTGGCGCTGCGGGAGGGAATGGCGAAACTGACCGAGCAGCTTGCGATCCGCACCGCGTTGCTGCGCAACACCATCGACGCCAGCCAGGCCGAGGCGATCGGCGTCATCGACGAATTATCGGTCAAGATGCGCCAGCGCGAGCAGAAGGCGCAGGAAACCTTCGACCGAACGCTGTCGGCCATTTCGAGACGCGTGCTGTCGATCGCCGTGATCTTCCTCGGCATCATCCTGTCCGCCGGCGTCCTGATCGCGCTCTCGATCCGGCTGCCGCTGCAGCAGATCCTGGCGGCGATGCATGCGATCACCTCCGGCAATTACGACCGCAGCGTCCAGGGCACCACCGCGAGAGACGAGGTCGGCGCCATGGCGCGCGCGGTGGAAGTGTTTCGCGAGAACGCCATCGCCAAGCGCAAGACCGAGGCCGAACTGCGCGCCTCGAAGGAAAAGGCCGAGAGCGCGCTGCTCGAACTCAACACCGCGCAGCAGAACCTGATCGACGCCGAACGGCTTGCGGCGCTCGGCGGACTGGTCGCCGGCGTCGCCCATGAAGTGAACAACCCGATCGGCATCAGCCTGACGGTGGCGTCGAGTTTTGCGCGCCGCGCCGATACGTTCGAGCAGGAGCTGCGGACGGAGCCGCTGCGCCGCTCCAAACTCGACGAATTCGTCAAGTCCTCGCGGGATGCGGCAGGGCAACTGGTCGCCAACCTGCATCGCGCCGGCGAACTGATCCAGTCGTTCAAGCAGGTGGCTGTCGACCGCTCGCACGCCGAGCGCCGGCAGTTCATGCTCAGCGAGGCCACCGACCAGATCGTCGCCAGCCTGCGGCCGGTGCTGAAAAAGGCGGCGATCGAACTGTCGGTCGACGTGCCGGACGGCCTCATGATCGACGGATATCCCGGCTCCTACGGCCAGATATTAACCAATCTTTTCCTCAACGCCGCCAACCACGCCTTCGCCGACGGGCGTTCCGGGACGATCTCGATTTCGGCCCGGGGCCGCGGCAGCGACGATGTCGAGATCATTTTTGCCGATAACGGGGCCGGAATGACCCCGGACGTTCAGCGGCAGGCGTTCGACCCGTTTTTTACGACGCGCCGCAACGAGGGCGGTACCGGACTGGGCTTGCATATCGTCTATAATCTTGTCACTCAACAGCTCGGCGGCCGGATGATGCTGGAGTCGAGGCTGGGACAGGGCACGACCTTCCGCATTATCATGCCGAAAGTCGCCAAGGGTGGGACGACAGGCGAACCCACGATTTCAGACCAGGCAGCAGCCGACGGAACTTCGCAATGGCCGAACAGGACGATGTCCTCCACCTGATCGACGATACCGGGACCGTTCCGGAGGACTCGTCCGTACGCAAATGGAAGATCGCCGTCATCGACGACGATGCTGCCGTGCACGAAGGCACCCGTTTTGCGCTGAGCGACTACAACCTCCACGGCGCCACGCTGGAAATCCTGTCGGCCTACTCCGCAGCCGAAGGCCGCGTCCTGATGCGCGACAATCCCGACGTCGCAGCCGTACTGCTCGACGTCATCATGGAAACGGATATCGCGGGCCTGGAACTCGTCGAATATATCCGCAACGAGATCAAGAACGAGACCGTGCGCATCATCCTGCGCACCGGCCAGCCCGGCCAGGCGCCGGAGCGCCGCGTCATCGTGCAGTACGACATCAACGACTACAAGGCCAAGACCGAGCTGACAGCCGACAAGCTGTTCACCTCGCTGACGGCGGCGCTGCGCAGCTACCAGCAGCTCGAGCGCATGGTGCAGACAAGGCGCGGGCTTGAAATCATCATCGACGCCGCCTCGACCCTCTATGACTTCAAGTCGATGCAGCGCCTCGCGGAAGGCGTCCTGACGCAGCTCGCCTCGCTGCTCAATGTCGATTGCGCCGGCATCCTGGTGCTGCGCGACGACGGCGCGCCCGGCAGCGAGTTTTCGGTGCTCGCGGGCTCGGGCTGCTACAGCCGCTTCATCGGCTCGACGAGTTCAAAATCGCTCGATCCGGATCTGCGCCAGATGGTAGAGGCCGCCTTCCAGCGCCGCAAGAACGAGTTCGCCGACCACCGCAGCGTGCTCTATTTGCGCACCGGCAGCGGCCGCGAGGTGGTCGTGCTGCTGCAGGCGGAGCGTCAGCTCTCCGACACCGACCGC
>PNLC01000534.1 GCA_013822885.1 Bradyrhizobium sp. | reverse complement strand
TCCGGAGACGCTGCAGATGCTGCGTCAGGACGCCAACCAGCTGCAGCGCGCGCTGGACAATGCCGGACTCTCGACCGGCAATGCCGGGCTGCAATTCAGCCTGCGCGACCAATCCTCGCAGGGCCAGAACGATGGCGGCCAGTCCAATCCCAACGCCCATCGCCTTGTCGTCAGCGAGGAAGACAGCGTTCCCTCCGTCGTCGCCGGCCGCGGCTATGGCCGCTTGCTCGGTTCGAGCGGCGGCGTTGACATCCGGATTTAAAGGAGACCGCCATGGCAGTCGATGCAACCATGCCGTCGCAAGTCGTCTCGGCGGCCGGGACCGGCACCGCGACGAGCAACAAAACCGCGTCCGAAAAGACGACGGGGATCGCGGATAATTTCCAGACCTTCCTGACACTGCTCACTACGCAGTTGCAGCACCAGAACCCGCTGGACCCGCTCGACACCAACCAATTTACCCAGCAGCTCGTGCAGTTCGCCGGCATCGAGCAGCAGCTGAAGCAGAACGAGCAATTGAAGACGCTGGTGGAGATCGAAAAGAGCGCGCAGGCGACGCAGGCGCTTGTCTACGTCGGCAATACCGTCGCCGTCGACGGCAGCAAGGCGCAGTTCGAAAAATCCGCCACCTGGAATTTTCATTCCGACAAGGACACCAGCGCAACCATCACCATCACCAACTCCGCCGGACAGACCGCCTATTCGGGTTCCTATACGCTGAAGCAAGGCGGCTCCAGTTTTGTCTGGGATGGCAAGGGCAATGATGGCGTGCAGTGGCCGGCCGGCACCTACACCCTGACCGCGACCGGCAAGGACAGCGCCGGCAACAACGTGGCGATCTCCACCGAGGTCCAGGGCATCGTCGATTCAGTCGATCTCAGCGCCTCGCCGCCGCTGCTGTCGATCGGCGGGCAAAGCTACACCACCGACAAGATCAAGCGCGTGGTCCGCCCGAGCACCTCCACCACGTAGCGACGGGGTCGCCAACAGCCGTCCCGGCCCGCCGCTTTCGGGATGAAAGCAGCGGCCTTCGCCCCGGCAGAGACCGGGTCATGGAACTTTTCCGTCAAATTTCAAGGAGATTCGCATTGAAGGGTTGCGCTTAGGCAAATTTTAAGCCGGGGGGCGTAGGTTGTCAGGGTGAGTTCAGTGGTTGAGAGTTTGTGAGTACGCCATGACAGAACCCCATCGCCCGAGGGTAAAATACGTCATCGGGCCTGACGGCAGTCCGTTAACAATTGCTGACCTGCCCGCGCCCGGAACCAAACGGTGGGTGATCCGCCGCAAGGCAGAAGTCGTTGCCGCCGTCCGCGGTGGCCTGCTTTCCCTCGAGGAAGCGTGCAGCCGTTATACGCTGACGGTCGACGAATTCCTGTCCTGGCAGTTTTCCATCGACCAGCATGGCCTGGCCGGCTTGCGGACCACCCGTATCCAGCAGTATCGCCAGTAAGCTCTCCGCGAACCAACCGTATTTGACGAAAACCGGCTTTGTTTTGCGAAGCCGGTTTTTTTCATGCCCGAACTATTAACGACGGCTTTAAGGGTCGTTAACCATATGGAAACCATCCCCTAGGCAATAATTGCCCAGTCGGTCCCTGGGGCCGAATCCCTGGGGGCGGTTGGTGCAAAGTCTCGTTGCTTTCCTGAGAGGACTGGGCGCCTCGCGGTTGATGGCCATGGTCGCGGTAACCACCGCGCTGCTGGGCTTCTTCGCCTTCGTCATCATGCGCGTCACGACGCCCCAGATGACCACGCTGTTCACCGACCTGACTGCCGAAGATTCCTCCAGCATCATCAAGGACCTGGAGCGGCAGGCGATTCCCTTCGAGCTGCGCAACGAAGGCGCGGTCATCATGGTGCCGAAGGACAAGGTCACGCGGCTGCGGATGAAGCTCGCCGAAGCCAACCTGCCAAAGGGCGGCGGTGTCGGCTACGAGATCTTCGACAAATCCGACGCGCTCGGCACCACGAGCTTCGTCCAGAACATCAATCACCTGCGCGCGCTGGAAGGCGAACTCGCCCGCACCATTCGCGCCATCGACCGCATCCAGGCCGCCCGCGTCCATCTGGTATTGCCGGAACGGCCGCTGTTCTCGCGGGAAACGCCGGAGCCGTCGGCCTCGATCGTGGTGCGCGTGCGCGGCAGCCTCGAACCGCAGCAGATCCGCGCCATCCGTCACGTGGTGGCGTCTGCCGTCAACGGCCTCAAGCCGCAGCGCGTGTCTATCGTCGACGAAGGCGGCCGGCTCCTGGCCGACGGCGCCACCAAGGATGCCGACCTCGCCGTCGGCGACGAGCGCCGCACCGCGTACGAGAAGCGGATGCGCAACGAGGTCGAGGCGATCGTCTCCTCGGTGGTCGGCCAGGGCCGCGCCCGCGTCCAGCTCACCGCCGATTTCGATTACAACAAGGTCACCCAGACCTCGGACAAGTTCGATCCCGAAGGCCGCGTGCTGCGCTCGAGCCAGACCCGCGAGGAATCCGCAGCGACCGCCGAGAACACCGGCCAGGTCACGGTCAACAACGAACTTCCCGGCAACCAGGCCAGCGGCGGGGCTGCGGCTCGCGATCAGAGCAAGAAAAGCGAAGAAACCAACAACTACGAAATTTCCCGCGTCACCAAGACCGAGGTCACCGAGGCCGGACGGGTCAACCGGATCTCGGTCGCGGTGCTGGTCGATGGCGCCTATTCCAAGAACGAAAAAGGCGAGATGGTCTATCAGGACCGCAGCAAGGAACAGCTCGACCGCATCGCCACCCTGGTGCGATCGGCGATCGGCTTCGACCAGAAGCGCGGCGACCAGGTCGAGGTCGTCAATCTCCGCTTTGCAGAGGCGCCTTCCGTTCCCCCGGTCGTCGAACCGGGCGGGTTGCTCGGCATGCTTCAGTTCACCAAGGATGACGTCATGTACGTCATCGAGCTCGGCGTCATGATGCTGCTCGGCCTCGTGGTGCTGTTCATGGTGATCCGGCCGCTGGTCAAGCGCATCCTGGCGTCCGAAGTCGTTCCGGTCCTACCCGAAAGCACACTGCCCGCGCTGGTAGATGGCGCTGCCCATGAAGGAGGATCAGGCCAGGCGCTGCTGCCCGGCTCGAGCGCCGCATCCCAGTTGATCGACGTCGCCCAGGTCCAGGGCCAGGTCCACGCGCAGGCCGTGCACCGGGTCGGCGAACTGGCCGAACGAAATCCGAACGAGACCGCCTCCATTGTTCGTCAATGGCTGAACGAACCCGCCGAGACCTGACATGGCCGCACCGCAAAGCAACAACAACGCCAACGACATCACCACCGTCATTTCGGCGCTGGCGAGCCGTCAGAGCGGGCGGCCGAAGAGCAAGCCGCTGAGCGGCCCGAAGCGCGCCGCCATCCTGATGCTGGCGCTGGGCGAGCAATA
>PNLC01000533.1 GCA_013822885.1 Bradyrhizobium sp. | reverse complement strand
GGGCGCAATTCCGAAATCAACCGCGCCATCCAGGTGCTGTGCCGCCGCCAGAAGAACAATCCGCTGTTCGTTGGCGAGGCCGGCGTCGGCAAGACCGCGATCGCCGAAGGGCTCGCCAAGCGCATCGTCGATTCGGAAGTGCCGGAAGTGCTGGCCGCTGCCACCGTGTTCTCGCTCGACATGGGCACGCTGCTGGCGGGCACCCGCTACCGCGGCGATTTCGAGGAGCGCCTCAAACAGGTGCTGAAGGAACTGGAGGCGCATCCGAACGCCATCCTGTTCATCGACGAGATCCACACCGTGATCGGCGCAGGCGCCACCTCCGGCGGCGCGATGGACGCGTCCAACCTGCTCAAGCCGGCGCTTGCCTCGGGCACGATCCGCTGCATGGGCTCGACCACCTACAAGGAATACCGTCAGCATTTCGAAAAGGATCGCGCGCTGGTGCGCCGGTTCCAGAAGATCGACGTCAACGAGCCGACGGTCGAAGACGCGATTGCGATCCTCAAGGGACTGAAACCGTATTTCGAGGATTACCATCGGCTGAAATACACCAACGAGGCGATCGAGGCGGCGGTGCAGCTTTCGTCGCGCTACATCCACGACCGCAAGCTGCCGGACAAGGCGATCGACGTGATCGACGAGTCTGGCGCGGCACAGATGCTGGTGGCCGAGAACAAGCGCAAGAAGACCATCGGCATCAAGGAGATCGAAACCACGATCGCGACCATGGCGCGGATTCCGCCCAAGAGCGTATCGAAGGACGATGCCGAAGTGCTCAAGCATCTCGAGCAGACGCTCAAGCGCGTGGTGTTCGGCCAGGACAAGGCGATCGACGCGCTGTCGGCCTCGATCAAGCTGGCGCGGGCCGGCTTGCGCGAGCCGGAAAAGCCGATCGGCTCCTATCTGTTCTCGGGTCCGACCGGCGTCGGCAAGACCGAAGTGGCAAAGCAACTCGCAGCCTCGCTCGGCGTCGAGCTGATCCGGTTCGACATGTCCGAATACATGGAGCGGCACACGGTGTCGCGCCTGATCGGCGCGCCTCCCGGCTATGTCGGCTTCGACCAGGGCGGCCTGCTGACCGATGGCGTGGACCAGCACCCGCATTGCGTGGTGCTGCTCGACGAAATCGAGAAGGCGCATCCGGATCTGTACAACGTGCTGCTGCAGATCATGGATCACGGCCGGCTCACCGACCACAACGGCAAGCAGGTCAATTTCCGCAACGTGATCCTGATCATGACCACGAATGCGGGCGCCGCCGACCTGGCACGACAGGCCTTCGGCTTCACGCGCAGCAAGCGGGAAGGCGACGACCACGAAGCGATCAACCGGCAGTTCGCGCCGGAATTCCGCAACCGGCTTGATGCGATCGTCTCGTTCGCCCACCTCAACGCCGATGTCATCGGCATGGTGGTCGAGAAGTTCGTGCTGCAGCTCGAGGCGCAGCTTGCCGACCGCGACGTCACCATCGAGCTGTCGGAGCCCGCCAAGGCCTGGCTGATCGAGCATGGCTACGACGAGCAGATGGGCGCGCGGCCGATGTCGCGCATCATCCAGGAGCACATCAAGAAGCCGCTGGCCGATGAAGTGCTGTTCGGTCACCTCAAGGGCGGCGGCCATGTCCGCGTCGTGCTGGTCCCGGACGAGGCCAGCACCGAGGGCAGGAACAAGATTGGCTTCGAGTTCGTCGAAGGGCCGGTCACGCCGAAGCCTGAAAAGCTGCCCGGCACCCGCAAGCGCGCGGCGCCGCGGAAGCCGAAATCGGGCGGCCCCAACGGGGGTGGCGGCGGAGGCGGGTCCAAAGGACCGGCCTCCAAGGGGCCGCTGGTCAAGGTCTGATCGGCGGTTTGGCTTCGAGAGATACGAAAAGGCCGGCTCGAGAGCCGGCCTTTTTCTTATGTTTTGCGGACGCCCACTAGGAGCCGGGCCTCTAGCGATGGCCGAGCAGGTCGTCGATCTTGCGCTGGAGCTGGCGCTTCTTGATCTCGCTTTTGCGCAACCGCTCTTCGAGGTCGGAGACGGGCTCAGCGGGGCTCTCGGCGCGGAAGGCGACGCCGACAAAATTGTCGCGCCACCAGATCACTTTGGCCATGAAGGAGCGGCCCTTGCGGGCGATGCGCAGCGAAAGCTGCTCCCTGGGAAGCTCCACCACGTTGCTGAATTCGATGGTGGCGCCGTTGTCGGAGATGTTGCGGACGATGCAGTCCTGCGTCGTTCCATGCTCGCCGATCTCGGCGACGCCTCCCAGCATCACCTTGTTGCGCACGCTTTCGCGTCGGTCATGCATTGAAATCTCCCCACAAAGAGGGAGACTTTTACGCGGCTTTGTTCCCTGCGAAAGGCCGCTTCGGATAAAATGCGGCGTTAACGTAAACTGACAGCGGCGCCGGCGGCCCGGATTCCGGGCGAATATTCGGCAGAAATGGACGCGCCGGGGCCAGGAAGATGGACCCACAGGTAAACCATGATCGTTAGACCAATGCTCTGACCGCAACGCACAGCCCTTCGGCCTCCAACTGCCATGCAAAAGGTTCGATTCCTTCGCGCCCTTTGGTGCACCGCTTCGCTACTCTGCTCGGCTGCGGATGCCGTCGCCGAGGACGCAGGCGAGGCCACCCGGTCGACCATCCAGAAGCCGGCCGATCCCGCGCGCGAAAGCGACACGCGCGAGGCGATGTGCCTGATGATCGAATCGGCGGCGAGGGCGTCGGACCTTCCGCTGGAATTCTTTGCCCGGGTGATCTGGCAGGAGAGCCGCTTCCGCTCGGACGCGATCGGGCCGGTGACGCGCAGCGGCCAGCGGGCGCAGGGGATCGCGCAGTTCATGCCGGGAACCGCCAGCGAGCGCGGCCTGCTCGATCCATTCAATCCGGTGCAGGCGTTGCCCAAATCGGCGGAGTTTCTGGATGAACTGCGCAACCAGTTCGGGAATCTGGGCTTGGCGGCTGCCGCCTATAATGCCGGCCCACGGCGCGTCCAGGAATGGCTCGCAGGCACCGGCGGGATGCCGCAGGAGACGCGGAGCTACGTGCTCGCCATCACCGGCGCCACCGTCGAGGACTGGGCGAAGGCACAGAAGGGCGGCAAGACGCCGGAGCGTAGACCGACGTCGAGCTGCCGCGAGCTGATGGCGCTGCTGAAGCAGGCGCCCAGTCCCTTCATCACCGAACTCGAACAACGCATTACCTTGAGCGCAGCCAAATTGTGGGGCGTGCAACTCGCCGCCGGCTTCAGCCGCGACAAGGCGCTGGCGATGTATGCCCGGGCCATGAAGCGGCTCAGCGCCGTGATCGGCGATCAGGATCCGAGCCTGCTGTCTTCGGTCATGCGCAGCCGCGGCACGCGCGCCTTCTACCAGGTGCGGATCGGCGCTGACACGCGGTCCGCCGCCGACGA
>PNLC01000532.1 GCA_013822885.1 Bradyrhizobium sp. | reverse complement strand
CGCTGCCGCACCCGCTGCGGCTGGCAACCCTGCAACGATCACCGGCCCGTCGCACGTGGTTGACGGCGACACCGTCGATGTCGGCGACATTCGCGTGCGGCTCAAGGGCGTCGATGCGAGCGAACGCCACACCGACCTTGGTAAAGCGGCGAAGATTATCATGCAGACCATTGTCGGCGGCTCCGACCTCACGTGCCATCTGACCGGCGAGAAGACACGCCGCCGCGAAGTCGGATATTGCGTCACTGCTGGCGGCACCGACATCAACCGGGAAATCATTGCGCAGGGTGCGGCGCTGGCCTGTCCGCGCTTCGACGCCCGGTATCTGCCATTCGAGCAAGCCGAGCAACAGGAGGTGCAGGCGAGGGCGGCGTATTGCATCAAGCGGGTGCGATGATGACACCCGAAAGCTGGCACTGCATCGACTGCGGCTACGACACCGCGCCCGGCTGCTACGACCGCGCCAAGATGGAGAAGGCGCTGGCGGCATCGGGCAGCGTCATCTCGACGGCGGACGGTGTTGACCAGACCGTCGATGATCGCTCCGAAATCTACATGGTGCGCGACAAGGTCTGGCGACAGGCCGGGATGGGACCGAATAGCGGCTGCCTGTGCATCGGCTGCTTGGAGCGACGCATCAAGCGCCCGCTGAAACTGGAAGATTTCCCGCGCCGCCATCCACTCAACACGATGCCGGGCACGCCGCGCCTGATGAAGCTGCGGGGACAACGATGACCGCGCCCGCAATCCAGCAACTCGCCGATCAACTGCGAGCGCGCCGGGCGGTCAGCACCTCGCCGATCAGCGCGCTGTTCTCGACCGTCGAGGATGTGGAGCCGGTGTCAAAGCCGGTGCGCACGCCCCAGCACAGGCCAACGCAATCACCATTGCCGCCGTCACTCGCGCCCCGGCTGATCGGCCGGGATGCTGCGGCGGCCTATGTCGGCGTCTCACCGAACACCTTCGACAAGATGATCGCTGACGAATTGATGCCCGGCCCACGGCGACTAAGCGAGCGCCGCCTTGCGTGGGATGTACGACAACTCGACGCGGCGGTTGATCGCTTGCCCGGCGACGGCAACGCCGATGGTGCCACCGATGCTGATGACGAAACCGACCATAGCTGGAAAGACATCGATGCTAAGACGAAGACCAAGTCTCCCGTTCATTGAACGGTGGCGCGACCGTCACGGCAGGATGCGGTGCTATTTCCGCCGCCGTGGCAGCCCGCGCGTCGTGTTGCAGGGCGACTACGGCTCCGACGAATTTCATGCGTCCTACGCGGCGGCGCTGCATGGTGGCGAGATTGAGGACAGCCGACCGAAGATCGTGCGACCGGGCAATGGCACGCTGGCGGCGCTGATCGCATCCTATATGCAGGATGCCGCCTTCAAGGGTCTGCGGGATACCACCAAGGCGGGTTACATGTCGCGGCTGGAGACGATCCGGCGCGAACATGGCGCGCGTTCGGTGGCGGGGCTCAATCAGGAGCGCATCGAGACCTTGCTGGAAGCCTATGACAACCGGCCCGCGTCGAAGCTGGACACGCTGAAAAAGCTGCGCATCCTGATCAAGCACGCGATGAAGAAGAAGTGGATCAGCGGCGACCCGTCCACCGGCATCAAGCGGACCAAGATCGGTGAAATCAGAGCGTGGACCGACGACGAAGTCCGGCAGTTCGAAACCCGTTGGCTGATCGGCAGCAAACAGCGCACCGCATTCGCGCTGATGCTCTACACCGGGCAGCGCCGCAGCGACGTGCACCGGATGACGTGGCAGGACATCAGTCAGCGCACTGGGCGCATCAAGGTGGTCCAGCAGAAAACCGGCACGAAGATACAGGTGCCGCTGCATCGCAACCTGATCGCGGTGCTGGAGCAGGCGCGGCACAATCACGTCAGCATCCTTGTCACCGAGTGGGGCAAGCCGTTCACGGTCGATGGTTTCTCCGGCTTCATGCGCGACGCCATCAAGGCCGCAGGGCTACGACTGGAATGTCAGCCGCACGGGCTGCGGAGGACGGCGGGCCGTCGGTTGGCGGAAGCCGGATGCACCACGAAACAGATCATGGCGATCCTTGGTCACAAGTCGATTGTGGAAGCGGAACGCTATACCCGCGAAGCCGATCAAATCCGGCTGGCGACGGATGCGATGTCACTGCTTGAAGCGCAAACCGAGAACGAGATTTGCCCAAACCGCCCGTTCCAGTTTGGGCAAGCGGCAAAAACATCAGGAGAAGCAATGTGATCGCGACCCGGCTGGCGCTCCCTAGCGGAATCGAACCGCTCTCTCCACCGTGAAAGGGTGGCGTCCTAACCGATAGACGAAGGGAGCTAAAACAACCGGAAAATCAATGCGTTATGCGCTTGATAGGCCGCGTTGGTCGCCAGCGATCATGATCCATGGAGGCGGCGACGGGCGAACGTATAGTGGCGTTTGGCCGGACGGGCAAGTCGCCCGAAAACCCCTTTTCCCGTCATTTTCCAGGCCCGTTCGAGGGCGAGGCCGAATGGCGAAAGGCCGCGGCATTCTGCAACGCTTTTTAAAGCCGCATTGCGTAGGGTTTGGTCGGGGGAACTTATCGCATGGCTCTGACATCGACCAAAAAGCGCGATGCGCGCAAATCAATGCATCAGCCCGGGTGGATCACGCTCGAAGGCGGATTTGCCGCGCGCCAATGCGTGGTGAAAAATCTCTCCGCAACGGGCGCAAATCTCACGATAGACGATCCGAATTCGCTGCCCGCCAAGCTACGGCTCGCGTTCTCGCGTGACGCCAGGAGCGGACGCTCCTGCGAAGTGGTCTGGCGCCGCGGCAAATCGGTCGGGATCAAGTTCGTCCGCTAACTGGCGCGTATCGGCGAGGGGCGGTAAAACGCGGGATGCGAAAATCGCTACCCGCTGTCATCGTCATATTTGCCGGGCTGTTCCCCGCAAGTGCCACGTTCGCCGAGCAACCCCGTGTCCCGAAGTCTGACAAGGCTGCGACTTCCGGCAAGCTGCTGCCGCTGAAGGGCGCGAGGTCGGCCAATTCATGCGCCGAGTATGGCGCGGGCTTCGTCCGGATCGAAGGCACCAACACCTGCATGAAGATCGGTGGCGCCATCAGCATCGGCGCCGGCGTTTCGCGATGAGGCTCGTTTTCCAGAACGCGGATCAGGTCATCGGCGGCGCGATGAACTGGACGAAGCCGGGGCGGGAGGCGAACTGCGCAAACCAGCGTTCAAGGTTGGGCAGGGTCGGCCTGGTGATGCCTTCGACTCCGAGCCAGCGGCGCGCATAGGCGCCGAGCGCGATGTCGGCGATCGTGAACTGGTCGCCCTCGATGAAGCGCCGCGTCGCCAGCTGCGCCTCGACGATCTGCCAGACCACCGCCTCGGCGTCGGCATCCTTCTGGATT
>PNLC01000531.1 GCA_013822885.1 Bradyrhizobium sp. | reverse complement strand
GGCCAGAAACACCGCGGCGTGGGCGATATCCTCCGGTAGACCGGCGCGGGGGATCGGCTGCGCGGCCTTGAAGGCTTCGCGCATCACGGCCGGCGTCTTTTCGGCAGCCTCTGTCGACAGGCCGAGCGCCTTGCCGAAGATGCCGGTCGCGATGGCGCCTGGCGAAATCGAGTTGACGCGAATGTTGGATTCGCCGAGTTCCATCGCGACGCATTTGGTGAGATGGATGACGGCCGCCTTTGCCGCGCCATAGACCATCGACGACGAAAAGCCCGCCAGCCGGCCGGCAATGCTGCCATTGTTGATGATGCTACCGGAACCCTGCTTCCGCATATGAGGCGCGGCATGTTTCATGCCAAGCATCACGCTGCGCACGAGCGTCGCCATCGCGGCATCGAACTTCTCGACCTCGAGGCCCTCGATGCCGCCAGTCTGCGCCGGCCCGCCGGCGTTGTTGAACAGGCAATCGATGCGGCCGAATTTTTCGACCGCAAGCGCGATCAGCGCCTGCATCTGCGCTTCCTCGGTGACATCGGTCTGGCGAAAGACGCAATTGGCGCCGAGTTTTTTGGCCAGCGCCTCGCCTTCCGGCACGCGGCGTCCGGCGACGACGATTTTAGCGCCCTCGGCCACGAATTTCTCGGCGGTGTGCAGCCCGATGCCGCTGGTCGCGCCCGTAATGACCGCAACCTTGCCGTCCAGCCGTCCCATTTGCCGTCCCCCCTGTCGATACTGTTGGATTCAATATTCCCGCCCTCCGCCGCCAACGCAAGCGAGCTTGTTCCATTCCAATCGGGTCATCGATCCGCCGGATCGCCTCCGTTCACGGTGAAATCCCGGAATTCCCCCATACTTGGCCTTATTTTGGATTCGCGGATCACGTGAAGTGACGAAACCGATGAAGAATTTGATCGACGAGTTCCGGCATGGCTGGCAGGGAATTTCCCAACCTTCGCCGCTTTTCAGCACCGGGTTCGCGGTGGGCTGTCTTGCCCTGGCGACCGTGGCGCGGTGGGGGTTGGCCCAGCTCCGGCCTGACGTGTTCTTCACGCCGTATTTCCCGGCGGTATTCTTCGCTACCGCCGTCGGCGGATCCCGGATCGGAATTGCAACCGCGATTGCGGGGGGCGCGCTCGGCATCGCCGTCAATTTTGGCAGTGAACTTGCCGACCCTGCGCGATTTGCCCTGTTGCTGATTTTCTGGGTGGTGTGCGGCCTCACCATCTGGGGGGTCGAGCACTACCGAACGATCGTCCGGCAACAGCGGGAAATCTCCAGGCGCCTGATCCGCGAGGAGGAGTACCGCAAGCTGCTGGTCGACGAGTTGCAGCACCGGCTGAAAAACAAGACTTCGACGATACATGCCGTGCTGCATCAGGTCCTCCATGACCAGCCGCAGGTCTGGGGCACGATCGACCACCGGATCCGCGCACTTTCGGCGACCGACGACCTGGTCGCGCGGATGGATGGCGCCGGCTGCGATATCAAGGACATGCTGCGTTCGGAGCTTGGGCCCTACGGTCACGTCCGGTTCAACCTGAACGGCGACCAGCTGTTTCTTCCGACCAAGCTCGCGGTCAGTCTCGCGCTGATTTTCCACGAGCTGGCGACCAATGCCGGAAAGTACGGCGCGTTTTCCTCGGCCCGCGGACTGCTGCAGGTGTCCTGGACGGTGTCGGATGGCCGCCTCAACGTCACATGGGACGAAACCGAAGGGCCCGCCGTCGAGAATGTTGGACCCGCTGGCTTCGGCACCAAGCTGCTGGAATCGGCGCTCCGCGCATTCGACGGCAAGACCGACGTTCGCTTCCTCAAAACCGGGGTTCACTGCACGATGCATTGCCGGATCCCGGCAAGTTGAGCCTGCCTGCAACTTTCGTCCAACACCGTACCGCAACCACGACCGCTGCCGCGAACCGCGGGTCTCTTCGTTGACACTCTGTTAATGACGATCGCGCCGATCGCCCCTCGGGTGTGGCGCTCATAGGAATGTCACGGCTTTTCAGAGTTCCACTTAACCAAACCTACAAGGGACTTTGCCAGACTTCGCGGCCATGTACCGTTCTCAAAAAAATGATTTTCAGGCGGCGGCGACGCCGGCCGCCGATAAAGACGCTTTCGATTCCGAATTGAGCATCCTGCGGGATGTATTGAGATTGCTTCCGACCGGGGTAACGGTTCAGGACGAGCAAGGCGAATTCCTGCTCGTGAACGAGGCCGCCGCCGCGCTGCTGCAGAAGGCCGCCGCCGCGCCCGCGGCTTCGCAATTGAGCGAGCGCCAGGACACCTGCCTTGAACTGCTGCGTACCGGCAGCTCTGCTGTGCTGGAAGAGGCTGTCAACGATGGGCCGGCGAAGCAGGTTTTCCTGACCTCGCACCGCCCGGTCCGGATCGCCGAACGCAAGCTCTTGATCTCGACTTCCGCCGACATCACCGAGCAGAAGGCGCTCGAAGACAACCTGTTCCGATCGTCCTATTATGACGAACTGACCGGCTTGCCGACACGGCGCGTGATCGAACACCGCGTCAACAAGCTGCTGAAGCGGGAAGGGGTGCAGGGTCGTTTCGCATTGGCCTTTCTGGACGTCGACAATTTCAAGCACATCAACGACTATTACGGCCATTCGGTCGGCGACGCATTGCTGGTGGAGATGGCCAAGCGGCTCGGCCTCGATCTGCGCGAATCCGACATCCTGTCGCGGATCAGCGGAGACGAATTCATGCTGCTGCTGAATCCGATCCAGAACGAGAGCGAAGTCGAGGAATTCATCCACTTCATCCTGCAGCGGCTGAAGGCGCCGTTCTTCATCGACGGGTCAGAGATATTCGCTTCCACCTCGATCGGCGTCAGCCTCTATCCGGACCATGGCCGCACCTATGACGTGCTGCGGCAGAACGCCGACATCGCCATGTACCGCGTCAAGAACGGCAGCAAGGGCGCCGCGGTGTTCTTCGACACAAGCATGGAGCGCGAGGCGCTGGCGCGGATGAAGATCGAGCAGTCGTTGCGGCTCGCCATCCTGGAGAAGCGCTTCTGCTGCGCCTTCCAGGCCAAGGTCGACATCCGGACCAAGGAGGTCAAGGGCATCGAAGCGCTGGTGCGCCTGCGCGACGACGACGGCGTGATCCAGGCCCCCGGCACCTTCATCAACCTTGCCACCGAACTCGGGCTGATCGACGAGTTGACCCATCTAGTGCTGGCGGAGATCGTCAAGTCGATCGACCCGATCAACGAGAATTTCGGCGCCGACACCACGATCAGCATCAACGTAGCGGCCAAGCAGGCGGGCAATCCCGAATTCATGCGATCGTTCGCGCAGGCGCTCGAGGCGACGGGATTTCCGAAGCGGTTCATGATCGAGGTGACCGAAGACGCCTTCGTCACCAAGACGCATTTCCAGG
>PNLC01000530.1 GCA_013822885.1 Bradyrhizobium sp. | reverse complement strand
GGCCGCGCCCTCGTGCTGGAGAATGTCTCGACCTACGTCCAGTTCAACAATTCCGAAATGACGGAATGGGAATTCCTCTCCGAGCTGTCGCGCCGCACCGGATGCTGGCTGCTGTTCGACATCAACAACGTCTATGTCAGCGCCTTCAACCACGGTTACGATCCGCTGACCTTCCTCAACGGAATTCCGGCGGATCGGGTCGTGCAGTTTCACATGGCCGGCCACAGCCATATGGGCACCCACATCATCGACACCCACGATCATCCGGTGTGCGAGGATGTCTGGGATCTCTACGTCGCCGCGCTGAAGCGCTTCGGCCGGGTTTCGACCATGATCGAGCGCGACGACAACATTCCGCCACTCGACCAGCTGCTGGTTGAGGTCGCCAGGACCCGCGAGATTGCCGAGAAGGTCTTGCCGACGGGCAAGCAGGTCGGATGAGCGACTTCGCACGGCAGCAGGCCGAATTCCAGCGCGGCATCCTGGGCGGCGACGACGCGGTGCTATCGGAAATTCTCGACAGCCCCCGGGAGAAGCGCGAAGCGCTGTTCGGGGTCTACCGCTACGCCTACGGTTCGCGGCTGCTCGAGGCGATGCGCCACGATCACGAATTGCTGCACGTCTATCTCGGTGACGAGATGTTCGACGAGATGGGGCACGCTTACGTCAAGGCGCATCCGTCCGAGCACCCGAACCTGCGCTGGTTCTCGAAAAGCCTGCCTGATTTCCTGAGATCGAACGCGCCCTACGCCGACCATCCCGTGCTGTCCGATCTCGCCGCGCTAGAAAAGGCGCTCAACGATGCCTTCGACGCCGCCGAAGGCCCAGTGCTCGGACTGACCGACATGGCCGGATTTGCACCGGAAGCCTGGACGGGTCTCGTATTCCGTCCGCACCCCAGCGCCTTCCGGCTGGATCTCGCCACGAACGCGGCCGCAATCTGGCTTGCGCTCAAGAACGACGAAACCCCGCCGGACGCGACCGCGCTGGATCAGCCGGCACGCCTCCTGATCTGGCGTCAGGACGTCACGCCAATGTTCCGCGAACTCCCGGCGGAGGAAGCGATGATGTGGGACGAGGCCGCAAACGGCATTCCGTTCGGCGTGCTCTGCGAGATGCTCGCGACGTACGACGACCCCGATGGCGCGGCAGGCCGTGGCGCGGGCTATCTGCACGGATGGATCACCGCAGGACTTCTGACCGAAGTATCAGTCGGCGCGTAACTTCGACCGGAACATGAAAGGCGATGATGGCGCAGGACAGCAGGCCCCCTTTCATCGAGCGCATGCTTTGGGATGAAGTCGCGCGGCGTATCCATGACGGTGCGGTGGCGATACTGCCGATCGGCGCAGCGGCGAAGCAGCACGGTTTTCACCTCCCCCTTAATACCGACCGGATTCAGGCCGAATGGCTCGCGGTCAGACTTGCCGGGCGCTTCGATGCACTTATCTGGCCGACCGTGACTTACGGCCACTATCCTGCCTTCACCAGATATGCCGGCAGCAGCAGCCTGTCGGCATCGACCTTCGAGGCGCTGGTGCGCGAGCTTGCAGCGGGAATCCTTGGCAGCGATTGCCGGACCGTCTTTGTGCTCAATACCGGCGTGAGCACGTTGGCTCCGGTCGACCGCGCGCTGGCGCGCCTGGATGCGGGTCGAGTAAAGCATTTATGGATTTATGGCGGAACGCGCTATCGCCGCGTGGCCAGGGAACTGGCCGAGCAAAGCCATGGCAGCCATGCCGACGAACTCGAGACCTCGTTGATGCTGGCGATCGCTCCAGAACTGGTCGACATGGCGCGCGCTGAAGCCAGCCCCGCCGTGACACGGGAGACGCCGGGCGCCTTGACGCCCTCGGATGAAAATTCGCCGAACTACAGCCGCTCCGGCAGCTATGGCAACCCGACACTGGCAACCTTGGCCAAGGGCGAAGACCTGCTCGCCGCGATCCTCGACGATCTCATCGAACAGGTCGCCGTGTTCATTGCCAAGGACCTCACCGACAAGCCCCGGCCGGAAGCGATGCAAAGCGTTCTGCGATGAGAAGCCCAGCGCTTCGCTGGACGCTCGCCGCCGTGGTCATCGCCGCCATGCTGGCAAGCGCCATCAGCTTCCGCGCCGACGCCCAATCGGAATATATGCGCGGCGACCGCATGCCCTACGATGCGTTCGACCGATTGCCGAAGACCGACATCGAGGTCCCCGGCGGCACCATCCATGTCGCGTTCGCGCCCGGCGGCTTCGCGCTGCCCAACGAGAAGCTGTTGAACTGGGTCAGGATGTCAGCCAGGGCCGTTACGGCCTATTACGGCCGCTTCCCCGTCAACTCGTTGCGGCTGCTGCTGGTGCCCGTCGATGGCGCCCGTATTCGCGGCGGCACCACATGGGGTTATCGTGGGGCCGCCATTCGCATCCCGCTCGGCCGCGACGCCACCGAGGACGTGCTGCGGCGCGACTGGGTGATGGTGCACGAAATGGTGCATACCGCGCTGCCCGACATGCCCGACCGCTACGCCTGGCTGTCGGAAGGACTGGCGGTCTATGTCGAACCGGTGGCGCGGGTACAGGCTGGAGACCTCACCGCGCAGGAAATCTGGCAGGCCATGATGCGCGACATGCCAAAGGGCCTGCCGCAGGCCGGCGACCAGGGCCTCGACAACACCGGCACCTGGGGACGCAAATATTGGGGCGGCGCGATGTTCTGCCTGCTTGCCGATATCGAAATCCGCAAGCGCACCAGCAATCGCCTCGGCCTGCAGGATGCGATGCGCGGCGTGATTGCGGCCGGCGGCAACCACGAGCAGGACTGGTCGATCGACCGCGTCCTCGCAACCGCCGACAAGGCCGTAGGCCTCGACGTGCTCACGCGCCTGCACGACGAAATGGGGCCCAAGCCCGTGACGCCCGATCTCGCCGCGGTCTGGCGTGACCTCGGATTGAAGCGGGTCGGCGAAGGTCTCGAATTCGACGACACCGCGCCGCTCGCGCCGATTCGCAGGGTGATTACCGAAGCGCGCGCGAAATAGGACATGAGGCACATAAGAAGTCGTGCGGATTGCAGATCACTGGCAAAATTTGTTTTTCTGCCTGTCGGTGCGAATTCACTCAATAAGATAGATCGGACTTGACCAAGCTTGATGGCCGTCGGCCTGCGTCACCCGCAGGTAAACCGGCAGGTCGGCACCGCCGTCAAAACTTACCTCGTGATCAAGTGTGACATGGCGACTGAAGTCGGCTTCGGGCAGACGGTAAACGCTCAACTGCCGGCCAAGGCCGCCACCGTCGAACGCGATGATGCTGTCAGCGAGCGCCGCAAGTTCCACTACCCCCGAGACGATGTTGGTCTCGATGCTGAGCGTGCCGCGGTGTGCTTCGTCGAGCCAAAGATCAATGCCCGCCAGATTGCCT
>PNLC01000529.1 GCA_013822885.1 Bradyrhizobium sp. | reverse complement strand
TCGACCACGCAGTTCGATCGTGGCGGCAGCGTCAACGTGCTGTTTGGACAGTCCTACCAGCTGTACGGCCTGAATTCGTTTGCGGTGGCGGACGCGACCAATACCGGCCTCGATTCCGGCCTGCAGAACACCCGGTCCGACTATGTCGGCCGTGTGAATTTTTCGCCGAACCGAACCTATACGTTCAGCGTGCGCTCGCGCGTCGATGAGGCCACGCTGAACGTCAATCGCTTCGAGGCCGAGGGACGGGCATCGTTCGACCGCTGGTCGGTGAGCATGCTGTACGGCAATTATGCCCCCCAGACTGAACTCGGATACCTGACCCGGCGGGAAGGCCTGCTCGGCACCGCATCGGTCAAGGTGGCGTCGAACTGGGTGGTGTCGGGAGCGGCGCGCTGGGATCTTGAAGCCAACAAGCTGAACCAGTACATCGTCGGCGCCGGCTATGTGGACGACTGTTTCGTGCTCGCCGCCAACTACGTCACGTCCTACACCTATTCGGCCGGGACGACGCCGCCGGTGCTCAGTCACGGCTTCATGCTGCAGATCGGCCTGCGGACCATTGCGAACTCGTCGGCGACGTCCAGCAGCGCCGGCCTTCAGTAGCACGAGGCAAGACCTTGCCGAAGACTACCCACAGCATTGCGCTACGAATTGGTTGATACGGCCCACATGACCATGACGACCATCAAGCTTCCCTGTCATCCCCGCGTCAGCCTTCTGATCGCGAGCGTCAGCCTTCTGATCGTCGGCTGCGCGGCGGTGCTCGCGCTGGCCGCCGGCGTATCGCCGCTGCAGGCGCAGTCCGTGGCCTGCATGGTCAACGGCGAGCCCATCACCAATTTGGACATTGAGCAGCGCACCAAGCTCAATTTCCTGACCACACGCAAGCAGATGCCGCGGCAGGAAGTGATCGAGGAACTGACCAACGAGAAGGTGAAGATCAAGGAGGCCAAGAAATTCGGTGTCGATCCGTCCGCAAGCGATATCGATCAGGCGTACGCGGGCATGAGCTCACGCATGCGGCTCTCGGCCGACCAGTTGACCAAATCGCTGGAGAGCCAGGGCGTCCGGCCGGAAACCATGAAGGCCCGCCTGAAGGCGGACATGGTCTGGACCAGCCTGGTGCGCGGCCGGTACAAGGAGAGCCTTCAGGTCGGCGAGAAAGACGTCGCCGCTGCAGCACTGGAAAGCGGCGACGCAGGCCAGGCGGAAGCGTTCGAATACAAGATGCAGCCGATCGTCCTGATCGTGCCGCGCGGTTCGGCGTCCACTTCGTTCGACGCGCGACGCAAGGAAGCTGAATCCCTCCGCGAACGCGTGCAGACCTGCGCGCAGGCCAACTCCTATTTCAAGTCGATGCCGAACGCCGCGATCCGCGAGCCCGTCGTCAAAACTTCGGCCGACATCCCGGGCCCGCTTCGCGAATTGCTGGACAAGACGCCGATTGGTCGCCTGACCCCGCCCGAGATCACCAAGCAGGGCGTGGAGATGGTTGCGCTCTGCGAGAGGAAGCCGACCAAGATCGATACGCCGAAAAAGCGGGAAATCCGGGAAAAGATGTACGCCCAGAAATACGAGGCGAAGTCGAAAGCCTATCTGGCCGACATCCGAAAAGCCGCCATGATCGAATGTCGCTGATCGATGGCAAAGCCCCTCGCGCTGACTTCCGGCGAGCCTGCGGGCATAGGCCCCGACATCGCCATCGCAGCGTGGCTGCGGCGCAAGGAGCTTGATCTTCCGCCGTTCTACCTGCTCGGCGATCGCGCTTTCTTCACCGGGCGTGCCGAAATCCTGGGATTGAAGGTCGAACTCGCCGACGCCGCACCGGAAGACGCGAGCGCGGCGTTTGCGAAAGCGTTGCCCGTGGTTGCAACCGGCGAAACAGCTACCGCGCGCCCCGCTCAGCCCGACGAAACCAGCGCCAGCGCCGCCCTCGCCTCCATTCGTCATGCGGTCGATCATGTCAGGGCCGGCAGAGCCGGTGCCGTCGTCACCAATCCGATCGCCAAGAGCGTGCTCTACCGCGCCGGCTTCCGTCATCCCGGCCACACCGAGTTTCTCGCCGAGCTTGCGGCCAACGGCGGACGGCCACCCCAGCCGGTGATGATGCTGTGGTCGCCGGAGCTTGCCGTCGTTCCCGTGACCATCCACCTTTCGCTGCGCGAGGCGCTCGCCGAACTCTCGACCGACCTGATCGTGTCCACCGCACGGATTGCCGTTTCGGATCTGGCGGCCCGTTTCGGCCTTGCCCGTCCACGTCTTGCGGTATCGGGCCTCAACCCCCATGCCGGCGAGGACGGTTCGCTCGGCCGCGAAGACATCGAAATCGTGGCCCCGGCGGTCGAAGCGCTGCGCGCGCAAGGCATCGATGCCCGGGGACCATTGCCGGCGGACACCATGTTCCACGCCGCGGCACGCAAGACCTATGACTGCGCCATCTGCATGTATCACGACCAGGCGCTGATCCCGATCAAGACGATCGCGTTCGAGGACGCCGTCAACGTCACGCTGGGATTGCCGTTCGTCCGTACCTCGCCGGATCACGGAACGGCCTTCGACATTGCCGGCACCGGCAAGGCCAACCCGTCAAGCCTCGTCGCGGCGTTGCGGCTCGCCGCGCGCATGGCGGCGACGCTTCCGGAATGAGCGCGATCGACGACCTGCCGCCGCTGCGCGACGTCATTCGCGAACACTCTCTGTCGGCACGCAAATCCCTCGGTCAGAACTTCCTGCTCGATCTCAACCTGACCGCGCGTATCGCGCGTGCCGCAGGCCCGCTGGAGGGCGCGACCATCATCGAGATTGGCCCCGGCCCCGGCGGGCTGACGCGCGCGCTATTGGCGCTGGGCGCGAGGCGCGTCATCGCCGTCGAACGCGACGCGCGTGCGCTGGCCCCGCTCGACTATATCGCGAAGCGTTATCCCGGCCGGCTCGAGGTGGTGCACGCCGACGCACAGCACTTCGATCCGCGCCCAATGCTCGGCGGCGAGCGGGCAAAAATCGTCGCCAACCTGCCCTACAATATCGCGACCGCTCTATTGGTGGACTGGCTCTCGATCGAGAGCTGGCCGCCCTGGTACGACATGATGGTGCTGATGTTTCAGCGCGAGGTCGCCGAACGCATCGTCGCGCGGGAGAATGACGAGGCCTATGGCCGGCTCGCGGTACTCGCCAACTGGCGCGCCGAGACCAAGATCCTTTTCGACATTTCGCCGGCCGCCTTCGTGCCGCAGCCCAAGGTCACCTCCTCCGTGGTGCGGCTGGTGCCGCGCGCCGCACCTGAACCGTGCGACCGCCGCGCCCTGGAACAGGTGGCCGCCGCAGCCTTCGGCCAGCGCCGGAAAATGCTGCGGCAGAGCCTCAGATCCCTGTCGGTCGATCCGGCCCGGCTGGCCGCCGCCGC
>PNLC01000528.1 GCA_013822885.1 Bradyrhizobium sp. | reverse complement strand
GCGATTACGGCCCATAAACGAATGCCGCGGGATCAGGCGCGCGCGCAGGCGCTTGAGCTGCTGCGCGCCGTGCAAATTCGCGATCCCGAGAAGCGGATGGCCGCTTACCCGCACGAACTCTCCGGTGGCATGTGCCAGCGCGTGATGATCGCGATGGCGATCTCCTGCAATCCGGCGCTGCTGATTGCCGACGAGCCGACCACCGGCCTCGACGTCACCACGCAAAAGGTGGTGATGGATCTTTTGACCGGGATTGCCGCGGAGCGCGGCATGGCGACCATCCTGATCACCCACGATCTCGGCCTTGCCGCCCGCTATTGTCGCCGCGTCGTGGTGATGGAGCAGGGCCGGCTGGTGGAAGAGGCCGAGCCGAGAACTCTATTCCGCGCGCCTCAGCATCCCTACACCAAGCGGCTGGTGGCGGCTTCGCCGACAGCGAGTTCGCGGATCGCAGACCTGGTGCCGGAAGCGGAGAGGGGACGAGACGCTGCGATGCACGCTGCACCCCGGCCGGAGCCGGCGCCGGGCACGCCGCCGCTGCTGGAAGTACAGAAGCTCGTCAAGCGGTTTGACCAGGGCACTGCTGCGGTCGCGGATTTTTCGATGATGATCCGCGCCGGCGAAAGCGTCGGCCTGGTCGGCGAATCCGGCTCCGGCAAGAGCACGACGTCGCGCATCATCTGCCGGCTGATTGACCCCAGCGAGGGCGAGATCGCGTTCGAGGGGCAGTCGATCGGCCATATCCCGGCACGCGATTTTCACCGCTCGCCGTTTCGCAAGGATATCCAGATCGTTTTTCAGGATCCGAACGACAGTCTCAACCCGCGCTTCACCGCGTTCGACTGCATCGCCCATCCGTTGCTTCGGCTCGGCGGCATGCGTTCGGGAGACGCGTTGCGGCAGCGGGTGGAAGAGTGCGCGCAGCGCGTCGGCCTCGGAATCGAATTGCTGACGCGTTTTCCGCATCAGCTTTCAGGCGGTCAGAAGGCCCGTGTCGGCATCGGCCGTGCCATCGCCTGCCGGCCGCGGCTACTCGTGCTGGACGAGCCGACGGCGGCGCTCGACGTCTCGGTACAGGCGGTGGTGCTGCAACTGCTGGATCGATTGCGGCGAGAGGATGATCTCGCCTTCCTGTTTGTCAGCCACGACCTCAACGTCGTCCGCATGATGTGCGACCGGACCATCGTCTTGCAAAACGGCCGCATCGTCGAACAGGGCGAGAGCCGGGCCATGTTCGACAATCCGAAGACCGCCTATACGCGTGAACTCGTCGACGCGGTGCCGCATATCGAGATGGAGGTGCCAGCGCAGGTGACCCGCAGCGCTGAGGTCCGCTGATTACAAATTATGCAGGTCGAACTAAAAAGGCGGCAGATGCGAACTCTGACGCTCAATCGAATACGGCAGCAGCACTGTCGCGATTGGAGTGTGCTGCGACAATGCGCTGCATCATGTCGATGAACGCGGTCTGTTCCCGCTCATCCAAATTATCGAGCGTGGCGCGGTGCGCGGCCCGCGCCGATGCCTCGATTTTTGCCAGTAGCGCTGCGCCTGCCGGTGTCAATTTGCAGAGCCGCGCGCGGCGATCCTGATCATCTACGGCTCTCTCGACAAAATTGCGGGCGGCCAGCCGCTTGAGTGCGCCTGTCGTCGTCGTGCGGTCCAGCGCGATATCGGCCGCCAATGTGGTTTGATCGGCGGTTTCGCGGACCGCAAGCGCGGAAAGCAGGCTGTATTGCAGCGGCGTGATCTCGAACTCGCCGCACGCCTCTTGGAATAGCGCGACATGAATCTGGTGCAGTCGCCGGATCAAAAATCCCGGTCGCCGCGACAGCGGCCAGGGGCGGTGCTTGCTCTCACCGCGACGCTTCTTCGCCTTCCGCAACGCACTCTCCAAGCCTTGAAACATCAAGCCTCGAAACATCAAGCCTCGAAACATCCGCGCGAATAGCTCGATTCGACCGGCTTCGCCACGGCCGATCATGGCACGAAGTTTGCTTTTGTAAATACGAAGTATACTTCGCATTTTGGCTGCGGTCCAGCCGGCGAGGATAGAGGAGATTGTTCATGGCCATCAGCGCTACCTTCGACCAGCTTCTGCGCGGCGGCCGCGTGATCTGCCCGGCCTCGGGCATCGATGGAATCAGGGACGTTGCCATTCGGAACGGCAAGATCGCGGCCGTGCAGGCAGACATCCTGCCGACCAGCGCCAGGGAGGTGATCGATGTTACCGGCAAACTGGTGCTGCCGGGACTGATCGATACGCACGCTCATGTCTATCAATATGTCACCGGCCGCTTCGGCATGAATGCCGACATGGTGGGCGTGCAGTCCGGCGTGACGACATTGGTAGACCAAGGCGGACCGTCGTGCATGACGTTGCCCGGCTTTAGGCACTTCATCGCAGAACCTGCGAAGTCGCGCGTCTACGCATTCCTGTCGGCTTACCTCGTGGGCGGGCTCGAGGGTCATTATTATCCGAAGCTCTACAGCCCCGATGGCGTTGACATCGATGCCACCGTGAAGTCGGCCACGGCCAACCCCGACATTGTTCGCGGCATCAAGGCCCATGCGGAGATCGGCGGCTTCGCGCGCTGGGGCATTCGGGTCATCGAAATGGCTGCCGAGATCGGGCGCCGCGCCGATCTGCCGGTCTACGTGCATTTCGGACAGCTCTGGGGCTTGCCCGAGAGCGGAACCAATGGAGAAGACGTCGATACGATCCTGGAGCGCGTGATCCCTCTGCTGCGTGAGGGCGACGTGCTGGCGCATCCGTTCACGCGTCACCCCGGCGGTTTTGTCAATCGCGAGGGCGAAGTGCATCCCGTGATTCAGGCAGCGCTCGATCGCGGCTTGAAGGTTGATGTCGGTCACGGCAGCCATTTCTCCTATCGGCTCGCCAAGAAGGCGATCGCCGCCGGCATTGTTCCCACCACGCTTGGTGCGGACATTCACGGCTACAACACCCACGTGCCCGCGCCCGCCGGCACGCCCGACCAGCATGAGGATGAGGAGAACCATCCGTTCGCCGGCCAGGCCAAGTTCAGCCTCGTCCAGGCCATGAGCTCGATGATGGCGCTCGGCCTCACGCTCGAACAGGTCGTGCCGATGGTCACATCGAACCCCGCCGTGATGCTCGGCCGTGCCGACGAAATCGGCGCGCTCAAGGTCGGCATGGAAGCCGACGTCTCGGTGATCGGAGAAAAGGCCGGCCGGTTTGTCCTCAGCGATAACGAGAAGAACGAAGTCATTGCCGAGCGTCTTCTGCAGCCGGTGTTCTGCCTGCGCGCCGGTACGCGTTACGACGCGGTGGCGCCGATTCTGCCGCAGGCCGTTGCGGCATAGGAGGTCAGCGTCGGTTCGATTGGGGAGAACGTGAACGTGCGCAACGAGCGCGAGTTTCCTTCA
>PNLC01000527.1 GCA_013822885.1 Bradyrhizobium sp. | reverse complement strand
GCCAAGCTTGGCGAACTGGCGAAGGCTGACCGTCAGCCCGCACTGGCGCTCACCGATACCGACAACATGTTCGGGGCGCTGGAATTCTCCGACAAGATGGCGAGCTACGGCATCCAGCCGATCGTCGGGTGCGAACTCGCGATCGATTTCGGCGATCAGGACCCCAACGCGCGCAACGCGCTATCTGCGACGCCGTCGCGAATCGTGCTGCTGGCCGCGCGCGAACGCGGCTATCGAAGCCTGATGCGGCTGAACTCGCGCGCGTTTCTGGAAACCCCAGTCCACCAGGCGCCACATGTCAAGTTCGACTGGCTGAACGACGGTGCCGAAGATCTGATCGCGCTGACCGGCGGCCCGGACGGGCCGATCGCCCTGGCGCTCGGCGCGGACCAGGCGGCGCTCGCGGCTTTGCGATGCGATCGCCTCGCAAGCCTGTTCGGCGACCGCCTCTACATCGAATTGCAGCGCCACGGCGTCGAAAAGGAGCGCCGCACCGAGACCGGTCTGATCGATCTTGCCTATGAGAAGGGCCTGCCGCTGGTTGCGACCAACGAGCCCTATTTCGCGGGCAATGACGATTACGAAGCCCACGACGCGCTGTTGTGCATCGCTGGCGGCAAGCTGATCGCCGAGACCGACCGCGAGCAACTCACGCCGGATCACCGTTTCAAGACGCGCGCCGAGATGGCGGTTCTGTTCGCCGATATCCCCGAAGCGCTGGCCTCGACGATCGAGATCGCCGAGCGCTGCTCGTTCCGTCCAAAGACGAGAAAGCCGATCCTGCCGCGCTTCACGGTCGGTGCCGCCTCGGGCTCGGATGCGGTGAGCGAGGAGGCCGCGGAACTGGAGCGCCAGGCCCAGGAGGGGCTCGCGCGGCGCCTGCAGGTGCATGGCCTGTCGCCCGGCACCACGGAAGAGGATTACGCGAAACGTCTCGCCTTCGAGATCAACGTCATCAACCGCATGAATTATGCGGGCTACTTCCTTATCGTCTCGGATTTCATCAAATGGGCCAAGGCCCACGACATCCCGGTGGGGCCGGGCCGCGGTTCGGGCGCAGGCTCGCTGGTCGCCTATGCGCTCACCATCACCGATCTGGATCCGATTCGGTTTGGCCTGCTGTTCGAGCGCTTCCTCAATCCCGAGCGCGTCTCGATGCCGGACTTCGACATCGACTTCTGCCAGGACCGCCGCGGCGAAGTGATCGACTATGTGCAGCAGCGCTACGGCCGCGACCAGGTCGCGCAGATCATCACGTTCGGAACACTGCAGGCGCGGGGCGTGCTCCGCGACGTCGGCCGCGTCCTACAGATGCCTTATGGGCAGGTCGATAAATTGACAAAACTGGTGCCGCAAAACCCGGCGGCGCCGGTGACGCTGGCGCAGGCGATCGAGAGTGAGCCAAAGCTGCAGGCGTTTCGCGACGAGGACCCGGTGGTGGCGCGCGCCTTCGACATCGCCCAGCGCCTCGAAGGCCTGACGCGGCACGCCTCGACCCACGCCGCCGGCATCGTGATCGGCGACCGGCCGTTGAGCGAACTGGTGCCGCTCTATCGCGATCCCAAGTCCGACATGCCGGTGACCCAGTTCAACATGAAATGGGTCGAGCCGGCGGGACTGGTGAAGTTCGACTTCCTCGGCCTGAAGACGCTGACGGTGCTCGACGTGGCGGTGAAGCTGCTCCGGCAGCGCAATATCCATGTCGATCTTCCGACGCTGCCAATCGACGATGCCCCCAGTTACCAGATGCTGGCGCGGGGCGACGTTGTCGGCGTGTTCCAGGTGGAAAGCCAGGGCATGCGGCGCGCGCTGATCGATATGCGGCCGGACCGTTTCGAGGACATCATCGCACTGGTGGCGCTTTATCGCCCGGGTCCGATGGCGAACATCCCGACCTATTGCGCGCGCAAGCATGGCGACGAGGAGCCGGAATATCTGCATCCGGTGCTGGAGCCGATCCTGAAAGAAACCTTCGGCGTCATCATCTACCAGGAACAGGTGATGCAGATCGCCCAGGTGATGTCGGGCTATTCGCTCGGCGACGCCGACCTGCTGCGCCGCGCGATGGGCAAGAAGATCCGCGCCGAGATGGACAAGCAGCGCGACATCTTCGTCGCCGGCGCGGTCAAGAACGGCGTGCCGAAAGCGCAGGCGGACACGATCTTCGAACTGCTGGCAAAATTCGCCGACTACGGCTTCAACAAGAGCCACGCCGCGGCCTATGCGCTGGTGTCCTATCACACCGCCTACATGAAGGCGCATTATCCGGTGGAGTTCCTGGCAGCGTCGATGACGCTCGAACTCAACAACACCGACAAGCTGTCGGAATTTCGCGCCGAGGCGCTGCGGCTCGGCATCAAGGTTGAGGCGCCCAACATCAATCGATCGGGTGCCACCTTCGAGGTCGGCAAGAATACCATCTATTACGCACTCGCCGCGCTCAAGGGCGTCGGCCCGCAGGCGGTCGAGTTGATCGTGGAAGAGCGGCGCAAGGGCGTCTTCATCTCGCTCGCCGACTTTGCCGCGCGCGTCAATCCGCGCGCGATCAACAAGCGGGTGATCGAAAGCCTCGCCGCGGCCGGCGCCTTCGATACGCTCGATTCGAACCGCGCGAGGGTGTTCGCCGGCGCAGAAGCGATCCTGGCAGCCTGCCAGCGCAGCCATGAGGCCGCAACGGTCGGCCAGAACGACATGTTCGGCAATGCGTCGGACGCGCCGACGATCATGCTGCCGCAGATCGAGCCGTGGCTGCCGGCCGAAAAACTCCGCCGCGAATACGACGCCGTCGGCTTCTTCCTGTCCGGCCATCCGCTGGATGATTACGCGACCGTGCTGAAGCGGCTGCGCGTGCAGTCCTGGGCGGAATTCTCGCGCGCCGTCAAAACCGGCGCGACCGCGGGCAAGGTCGCAGCCACGGTGGTGTCGCGGATGGAGCGGCGCACCAAGACCGGCAACAAGATGGGCATCATGGGCCTGTCGGACCCGACCGGCCATTTCGAGGCCGTGCTGTTCTCCGAAGGCCTCGCGCAGTATCGCGACGTGCTGGAGCCGGGCGCTGCGGTGTTGCTGCAGCTCGGCGCCGAGCTGCAGGGCGAGGATGTGCGGGCGAGGGTGCTGCACGCCGAGCCTTTGGATGCGGCTGCAGCAAAAACCCAAAAAGGCCTGCGGATTTTCGTTCGCGACACCAAGCCGCTGGAATCCATCGCGCGGCGGCTCAGCATGCCGGAAGCCACGGCACCGGGCGGTCCGGCAAAGGGCCTGCCGGTAAAGCCGGCCCCGGCGCCTGCGGGCGGCGCCGATGGCGACGTCTCGCTCGTGATCATGCTCGATTTGCAGACCGAGGTGGAAATGAAACTCCCCGGCCGCTTCAAGGTCTCGCCGCAGATCGCGGGTGCGATCAAGGCGGTGTCGGG
>PNLC01000526.1 GCA_013822885.1 Bradyrhizobium sp. | reverse complement strand
GGATGCGCTGTCCCAGCTGCAACAGTCTCGATACGCAGGTGAAGGACTCGCGTCCGACCGAGGATTCGGCCGTGATCCGGCGGCGGCGGGTGTGCATCGCCTGCAATTTCCGCTTCACGACGTTTGAGCGGGTGCAGCTACGCGAACTCACCGTGATCAAGCGCAACGGCCGCCGGGTACCGTTCGACCGCGACAAGCTGGTCCGCTCGCTGCAGATCAGCCTGCGCAAGCGGCCGGTCGACCCTGAAAGGGTCGAGAAGATGGTTTCCGCCATCGTGCGCGAACTCGAGAGCGGCGGCGAGGCCGAGGTTTCCTCGGAGGCGATCGGCGAGATCGTGATGGAGCATCTGCGCCAGCTCGACGACGTCGCCTATGTGCGCTTCGCCTCCGTCTATCGCAATTTCCGCGAGGCCAAGGATTTCGAGGCCGTGCTCGGCGAACTCTCCGCAGAAGACGCCGTGCGGGTCACCACGTTGCGCAAATGATCTTCCGTATTCTGGAAGACCAATACGGGCAGAAACTCAAGGAGGCCAAGCTGGCCGGCGCCGCCGAACACCGCTTCATGCAGCTTGCGCTCGCACTTGGCCGCCGCGGCCTGGGCCGCACCTGGCCTAATCCGGCCGTCGGCGCGGTCGTCGTCAAGGACGGCGTCATTGTCGGCCGCGGCTGGACCCAGCCCGGGGGCCGCCCGCACGCCGAGCCCGAGGCGCTGCGGCGGGCCGGTGAGGCCGCGCGCAGCGCCACGCTCTACGTGACGCTGGAGCCCTGTTCGCATTTCGGAAAATCCCCGCCCTGCGTCGATGCCGTGATCGCATCCGGCATTGCACGCGTGGTGTCGGCGATCGAGGATCCCAATCCCGAAGTGGCCGGGCAGGGGCACGCCAAGCTTCGTGCGGCCGGGATCGCGGTCGATGTAGGCCTTGGTGCCGAAGAAGCCGCCCGCGACCACGCCGGCCACTTCCGCCGTATCCGCGACAACCGCCCGCACGTGATCCTCAAGCTGGCGGTATCCGCCGATGAGAAGATCGGCGCCACCGGCCACAAGCCGGTCGCAATCACGGGGGAGGCAGCGCGGACGCGGGTGCACCTGTTGCGCGCGCAATGCGACGCCATCCTGGTCGGCATCGGCACCGTGCTGGCGGACGATCCGCTGCTGACCTGCCGCCTGCCGGGGATGGAAGCACGCTCGCCCGTACGGGTGGTGCTGGACCGCGCCCTTCGGCTACCCGGCACCAGCAAGCTCGTCCAGTCCGCGCGCCAGACGCCGTTATGGGTAATGACCTCGGACTTCGCCGAGGCGCCGGCGGCCATGAAGCTCGGTGCGGCCGGGGCGCAGGTGATACGCGTTGCCGCCACGGCCAACCCGCCGGGACTGGACTTGCCGGTGACGCTACGCGCGCTGTCGGACAAGGGCATTACCAGGCTGATGGTGGAAGGCGGCTCGCGGGTGGCGTCGTCCTTCGTCGCGAGTGGGCTGGTCGATGAAATCTGGCTGCTGCGCGGGACTGGTGTCATCGGGCCGGAAGGTATTCCCGCGCTGGACGCATTGCCGCTGTCGGCGATCACCGTGTCGCCCGCATTCAAGACACGTGCTAGCGAAAGCCTCGGCGAAGATTCCCTCACTGTTTACGAGCGCGTTTAATGTTCACTGGAATTGTCACCGACATCGGCGAGATCGTTGCCCTGACGCCAACGGCGCAGGGGCAGCTGCACCGCATTCGCATTGCCTGCCGATATGATCAGAACACCATTGCGGACGGCGCCTCGATCGCCTGCAACGGCGTTTGCCTGACCGTGGTCGCGTCCGGCGTCGAGGCCGGCAAGACCTGGTTCGACGTCGATGCCGCGGCCGAAACGCTCGGCATGACCACGGCCAAGCACTGGGCCAAGGGAACCAGCCTCAATCTCGAGCGCGCGCTCAAGATCGGCGACGAACTCGGCGGCCATATCGTCGCAGGCCATGCTGACGGTATCGCCACCATCGTCAAGCGCGACGATCTCCCTGATATGGCGCGGTTCGAACTGCGCACGACGCGCGAGCTCGCACGCTTCATCGCCACCAAGGGCTCGATCACGCTGGATGGCGTGTCGCTGACGGTGAATACGGTTGAAGATGTCGTATTTTCGGTGCTGATCATCCCGCATACGCTCAGCGTGACGACACTGAGTGGTTGGAGTGCCGGCAGCGAGGTCAACATCGAAGTCGATTTGATGGCCCGCTACGCGGCGCGGCTGTCGGAAATGAAGTGACGGCGCAGCCGCCGCCGTCATTCCGGGGCGCGAAGCGAACCCGGAATCTCGAGATTCTCAGGGGCGCAAGGGCGCCCCATAGTTCGACGCTAACGCATCGCCCCGGAATGACGGCAGAGTTCGCGCTTGGCTTAGCTACCCTTGGCGACTACATAACGCCAGCACCAGAGTAAAATGGATTGATCAATGGCAGACCCACGGCGCGCACCGCTGAAGGACCAGACCGACATCGCAGGCGCGCGCGCGCTGATCGTCGAGGCGCGGTTCTATGACGACATTCAGGACGCGCTGATGGAAGGCGCGGTCGCCGAACTCGAGGCCGCCGGCGTGACGCATGATGTGATAACCGTACCCGGCGCGCTGGAAATTCCGGCCGCGATTGCGATCGCGCTCGATGCCGCCCAGAACAGCGGAAAGCCCTATGACGCGGCGATCGCGCTCGGCTGCGTGGTGCGCGGCGACACCATCCATTTCGAAATCGTATCCATCGAATCATCGCGTGCGCTGATGGACCTCGCGGTCACCAGAGGCTTTCCGCTCGGCAACGGCATCATCACCGTCAACACCGAGGCGCAGGCCTGGGCGAGGGCGCGCGCCAGCAAGTTGAACAAGGGCGGCGACGCCGCACGCGCGGCATTGGCGATGCTGCGGATCAAACGCCGGCTGACAAAGGCCCGATGATGGCAGACAGCAAGAAGCCCGCGAAAGGTCCCGACCGGAAAGCCAACCGGCGCGGCGCGGCGCGGCTCGCGGCGGTGCAGGCGCTGTACCAGATGGACATCGCGGGCGCCGGGATCAACGACATCTTTGCCGAGTTCGAAAGCCATTGGCTCGGCAACGAGGTCGAGGGCGAAAAATATCTGCCGGCTGAAGCCGCGTTTTTCAAGGACGTCGTCGCCGGCGTGGTGCGCGATCAGGCGAGACTCGATCCCCTGATCGACGATGCGCTGCAGAAGGGCTGGCCGCTGAAGCGGATCGACGCGATTTTGCGCGCGGTGCTGCGGGCCGGATCCTACGAACTCGAACACCGCAAGGACGTGCCGGGCCGCGTGGTGGTGTCGGAGTATGTCGACGTCGCACATGCCTTCGTCGAGAAGGATGAGACCGGCATGGTGAATGCCGTGCTCGACCAGATCGCGCGCCAGTTCCGCGCCGACGAGTTCA
>PNLC01000525.1 GCA_013822885.1 Bradyrhizobium sp. | reverse complement strand
GCCGGGCGGGCGGTGCAGGAAGGTGATCGTCAGATAGGCGCCGACCCACGAGCCGATCGCGGCGAAGGCGACGTACATCCAGTTCTCGGTGTAGCTGATGACCGCGTAGGACGAGAGCACATACCAGACGCTGCTCCAGGTCGCGGCCGGCACGCGCTTTCGCGCCACCACCGCCGAGGTGAACATGACGTAGACCGCATCGGTAGCGGCGGTCGCAAGGAATACGGCACCCGCCGTGAGAGGGTCGATGGCAGCCATTGCAACTCCTTCGGTGGTCGGGCAGAAATTCTCGAAAGCTACGGAAGAGGCGCGCGGATGCAAAGCCCGGAAAGAAGCCCCCATGAAATCCTTCGTGACATCTGGACTTCCGTTGGCGGCGAAGCCGCCGCGCTCGACGCGCTCACGCTGACCGGCGACGAGCCGCAATTGCCGTCCTCGTTTCGCGTCGCGGCCGCCGCGCAAACAAGCGTTGCCGCGACCGGATTGGCGGCCGCCGAAATCTGGAAAATGCGCAGCGGGCAGGCGCAGGACGTAACCGTCGACATGCGCCACGCCGCGGTCGAATGCCGGAGCGAGCGTTATCTGCGCGTCGACGGCAAGCCGCCGCCTCCGGCCTGGGATGCGATCGCCGGCATCTACAAGACCCGCGATGCCGAATTCGTGCGGCTGCACACCAACTTCCGGCATCACCGCGATGCCGTCTGCAAGGTGTTGAGCTGCAGCGCCGAGCGCGAACAGGTTCAGGCCGCGCTGCTGCAGTGGGACGGCGAGGCGTTCGAGACCGCGGCCTATGCCGAGGGGGGCGTCGTCGCGGTGATGCGTTCGCACGACGAATGGTCGGCGACGCCGCATGCCAAAGCGCTCGCCGGATTGCCGCTGATCTCGATCACCAAAATCGGCGACGCCGCGCCAAAGCCGTGGCCGGCGGGCGATCGTCCGCTCGCAGGAATTCGCGTGCTCGATCTGTCGCGCGTGATCGCAGGCCCGGTGGCGGGACGCACGCTCGCCGCCCACGGCGCCGACGTGCTGCTGATCTCCGGGCCGGATCTGCCGGCGATTCCCTGGCTCACCATCGACACCGGGCGCGGCAAGCTGACGAGTTTCGTCGATCTCAAGCGCGAGCAGGGTCGCACTCTGTTGCGCGACCTGCTCGTCGGCGCCGATATTTTTTCGCAAGGCTATCGCCCGCGCGCCATCGCCGGCCTCGGCTTCTCACCGGATGACGCGGCCCGCATCAACCCCGGCATCGTTTATGTCACGTTGTCGGCGTATGGCCATGCCGGGCCGTGGGCGGAGCGGCGCGGCTTCGATTCGCTGGTGCAGACCGCCTTCGGCTTCAACCATGCCGAAGGGCAGGCAGCAGGCGTGGACGGTCCAAAGGAATTGCCGGCGCAGATGCTCGATCACGCCACCGGCTACTTCATGGCGTTCGGCGCCATGATGGCGAAGGCGCGCCAGGCGCGCGAGGGCGGCAGCTGGCACGTCCAGGTGTCGCTGGCGCGGACCGGACAGTGGCTGTGGAATCTCGGCCGGCACGCCGATGGGCTTGCGAGCGAGGATCTGAAGGGGGAGGCGGTGATGCCATTCGTCGAGGAGGTTGGTTCGGGGTTCGGTGCGCTGCGATCAGTGAGGCATTCGGCGCTGCTGTCGAAAACACCGGCATTCTGGGCCCGTCCGGCGATGCCGCTCGGCAGCCACCCGCCGCAATGGCCGCCGCGGGACTAGGTACGTATTTCCACGGGCCTTCGAAGCCGCCTATCCAAACTTTTAGCCTCGGCCTCACGCCATCTGCGATTTTTATGTTGTGCGGAACGCCCAATGCGCCCTATTAGCGCAGGGTGAGACAAATTGTCGCTCCATGCCTGGACGTCCAACAGAATGTTTCAACGATTGCAGACGGTTAGCCTAGGGAGATGGGCCGTTGCGGCAGCGCTGCTGGCGTTGGTCGGCGCGGCTGTCTACGGCTTCGTCCCGCCCGGGGGCGCCAAGCGCGGGCATTCGGAGGTCTCCAGCCAGTCGCGCAAGGGACTGGGCCGCTATACGCCGAGCCCCTCTGAATGGGCGAGCCTGACCATTCAGCCGGTCACTGAGCTCGCGTTCCGGGCCGAGCATGTCACCGAAGGCAAGATTGCGATCGATGAGGACCGCGCGACGCCGGTGTTCTCGCCCTATGCCGGCCGGGTCACCAAGGTTCTGGCACGGCCGGGCGACAGCGTCGTAAAGGGCCAGCCGCTGTTCGTGATCGAGGCCCCTGACAACGTGCAGGCGCAGAACGATTTCATCGCCGCGATGGCAGCCATGAATAAGGCGAAGTCCGCGCTCGACCTCGCGCAATTGCAGGGCGCGCGCGCCAAGGACCTGTTCGAGGGCAAGGCCGTTCCGCTGAAGGACTACCAGCAGAGCCAGGCGACGCTGATCCAGGCGGAAAACGACATGCGCGCGTCGCAGACGGCAATGGAGGCAGCGCGCAACAAATTGCGCATTCTCGGCCTCACCGACGAGGACATCGCCACCTTCCAGGAAAAGCGCAGCATCAATCCGGAGACCACCATCTTCGCGCCGATCGCCGGCACCGTGGTCCAGCGCAAGATCGGCCCCGGCCAGTACGTCACCGCCGGCGCCAGCGACCCCGTCTATGTGATCGGCGATCTCTCCACGGTGTGGCTGACCGCCTTCGTCCGCGAGACCGATTGCGCCAACATCGCGGTCGGGCAGGAGGTGACGTTCAACGTGCTGGCGCTGCCGGGCCGTACGCTGCCGGCGCGGCTCAACTACGTCGCGACTGCGATCGATCCGGCGACGCGCCGGCTGATGGTGCGCGCCACCATCGACAACAAGAAGGGCCTCCTGAAGCCCGAGATGTTCGCCAACGTCACGATCTATTCGGCCAGCGATCATCCAGCGGTCGGCGTACCGAAACAGGCGCTGATCTACGAGGGTGACCAGGTCCGGATCTGGGTCGCGCGTGAGGACAAGTCGATCGAACTGCGCCAGATCAAGCCCGGCCTCACCAACGGCGACCTGGTCGAGGTGGTCGGAAATCTCAGGCCCGGCGAGCAGATCGTCACCAAGGGTAGTCTGTTCATCGATCGCGCCGCCTCCGGCAGCTGACCTTATTTGAAAGCGCCGGTCTGAATGGATCGCCTGGTAGCCCTAGCCGTCAGCCGCCGCTACTTGATGGTTGGCATGTTCGTCGCCGTGATCGTCGGCGGCCTGTTCGCATTCCAGCACCTCAACATCGAGGCCTATCCCGATCCGACCCCGCCGATGGTCGACATCGTGACGCAAAGCCCGGGGCTGTCGTCGGAGGAGATCGAACGCTACATCACGATCCCCATCGAGACCCAGGTCGCCGGCATCAAGAACCTGCGCACCATCCGCACCATCTCGCTGTACGGATTGTCCGACGTCAAACTGCAGTTCTCCTTCGA
>PNLC01000524.1 GCA_013822885.1 Bradyrhizobium sp. | reverse complement strand
GTCCATGCCGCCGCCGAAGCGGAGCCAGGAAATATGCGCGCGCGTGTTGAGGCCGAACGGCAGAGAAGTGCCGAAGGTGAACGCAGGGTTCTTGCCCCAGTAGTAGTAGAGCGCGGTGTTGCCCATTTCGACGGTGCCGTTGGACACGGCATCGAGCACCTGAAGGCCGGGCACGATTTCGCCGGCTGCGAACGGCTGGATCTGAAATTTGTTGTCGGTGATTTCGGCCACGCGCTTGCAGAAATGCTCGCAGCCGCCGTAGAGCGTATCGAGTGCCTTCGGCCAGCTGGCCGCGAGACGCCACTTTATTTCAGGGTTCGTTTGCGCGATCGCAGGAGCTGCAATCGCCGTCGTGGCAAGACCGACGCCACCGACTTTGAGAAAATCACGACGCTTCATATTTCCTTCCCCTCTGTTTTTGCCGATACCCGACCAACGGACAACGATCTTGCGTCGTCTTGTTTATTTCCGATGGTCGGTGCTGGACTGTTTGAATTACGGCCCTGAAACCAAGGCTCTTGGTTTTCGAATATGCAATTCCCGGCTCTATGGACCTGAGGGCAGGATGACGAATTGGTGATGGATAATCAAGGGCTGTGGTTCCACCGCAGTTGCGAACAACTGCCCGAATCGTGAGCGGACGGACCAGTTAGATGCGACGAAAGCCTAAGATCGCGCGCTGACCAAGCCCCCGCGGTCTGCTAGTCAGAGAGCAAATCGGTGCTGGAGTCGTCCAATGACCAAGAAAAAAGTGGTGGTGGCGGGTGCGACAGGGTTGGTTGGGAATGCCGCATTGCGGCACTTCGGACGGGCAGATTCTTGCGAAATCATAGCGCTATCCCGGCGCAAGCCGCGTAACCTCTACGGCGCCCGCCACGTCGAGGTCGATCTGACTGATCCGGCACAATGCACGCTGTCCGCTGCATCGTTGCAGGGCACAACCCACGTTGTCTACGCCGCGCTCTATGAAGCGCCGAATCTCGTCGACGGCTGGCGTGATTCAGACCAGATTCGCACCAACGATCTGATGCTGCGCAACCTCATGACTGCGCTCGAACCGGTCTCACCGAAGCTCCGCCATGTGGCGCTGCTGCAGGGTACCAAGGCCTATGGCGTACACGTTCGCCCGCTGACGGTGCCGGCGCGCGAGGGTCGTTCGGAAATGTACGAGCAGCCGAATTTCTACTGGGCGCAGGAGAATTTTCTGCGTGAATTGCAGCAGGCAAAGACTTGGCACTGGAGCATTCTGCGCCCGGTGCTGATCGTCGGCGAAGCCATGGGCGGGGCCATGGATTTGATTCCGCCGCTCGGTGTCTACGCGGCGATGCTGCGCGAGCAGGGCCGCGCGCTGGATTATCCCGGTGGCGCGGCGCGGGTGTCGCAGGCGGTCGACGTCGATCTGCTCGCGCGCGCCATCGCGTGGTCGGGCGAAACCGTCGCAGCGCGCAATGAGGCCTTCAACGTTACCAATGGCGACGTCTTCACATGGGAGAATGTCTGGCCGGCGATTGCGGATGCGCTCGAAATGAAGCCGGGCAAACCACAGCCGCTCTCGATGGCGCAGGAATATCCAAAGTGGATCGCGCCGTGGGAGGAATTGCGCCGCAAGCACGACCTCGTTTCACCCTCCTTGGAGGAGTTCGTCGGGCTCTCGTTTCAATATGCCGATTACAGCATGCGCTATGGCCAGACGCAGGTGGGACCGCCGTCGATCGTCTCCACCGTGAAGATCAACCAGGCCGGCTTCACCGAGATGATGGATACCGAGGCGATGTTCCGCAAATGGTTCGCCCATGCGCGGGCGAGCCGCTTGTTGCCTTAACTTTTATCGCGCGGACGCGAACGCCGCTTCCATCGCCTTGCGCGTCTTGATGGTGTCGCTGTTGGCGTCGATCTCGACGTCGTTCCAGCGAACCACCGCGCCGTGGGTTATGTCGTTCTTCAACTTGACGCGATGGGCGAGCCCGATCGGCAGCGCGCCGACGGCGAGGCTCTTGGCGGCCGGCATCAGCTTGCCCCACACCGTGTAGCCGCCTTCGCCGTCGAGCATTTCGCCCGCACGCAGGTTTCGCTTGGCTACCGCCGCGACGTCGCCGCGGAAGCCGTGCGGCTGCCCGGTCGGCTCGCCCCGCAGCGCCGCCGACAGGATCGAGATGTTCAACTCAAGTCCGATCAGATGATAAGGCTTGTACATCGCCGCGTAGCGTCCCGAAGCGTCGGTCTTCAATCCGTACTGCTTGAAGCAATCGGCGGCGTAGTCGTTCGGCGCTTCCAGCACGACGTAGACGCCCCAGCGCAGATCGCGAAACACCGGTCGTCCGTCGCGCTCCAGCGATGACACCACTTCCGCAAGTCCTGCCTTCTCCAGCACGCCGCCCTTGTCGCGCGGCCGCATCACGTGCGGCAAATCGTCGACGCCGCAGGGCGGAAACAGCAACCCGTCCGACGGCACGTCCAGCCCAGTGGCATTGGCGATCGCCGCCATTTCGATCGCAGACTTGGTGCCGTCGAGGAACGAGTTGAACATCTGCGGGTTCATGCCGGCCGATTGCGCTTCGCCCGCCGTCAGCCCGTAATGGCCCCAGACGCCTTCCGGCGTCACGTCGTGATAGGCCGGCAGGTATTTGGTGCCCTTGCCGGCGGCGACGACGCGAAATCCGGTCGCGCGCGCCCAGTCCACCATCTCGGCGGTCAGCGCCGGCTGGTCGCCATAGGCGAGCGAATAGACCACGCCCGCCTTGCGCGCCTCGTCCGCAAGCAATGGGCCCGCCAGCACGTCGGCCTCGACATTGACCATCACGACATGCTTGCCCGCCGCAATAGCCGCGCGGGCATGCCGGATTCCGACGGCGGGATTGCCGGTGGCTTCCACCACGACGTCCATCGCGCCGCCCGCAATCGCGCGCGCGCCGTCGTCGGTGAACGCCGTGCGCGCGATCCGCTCTGCATCCCAGCCAACGGTGCGGCACGCCTCGCGGGCGCGGTCACGGTCGAGATCGACGATGACGGACACCTCGAGGCCCGGCGTGTGCGGTACCTGCGACAGGAACATCGAGCCGAACTTGCCGGCGCCGATCAGCGCGACGCGAACAGGTTTTCCGGCCGCCGCACGCGCCTTGAGGAGGTGATGGAGGTTCATGGAGAATGTCCGTTGCAATTGGCGTGTCCCGGACGCTGTGCAGCGTTCTTCACGCTGCTCCGCAGAGCCGGGACCCATGCTGATGATAAGTGTGGGCCCCGGCTCGGCAGCGCAGCGTTACACGCTGCGCTGCGTCCGGGGCACGAGAGCTTGCTACTCGGCCGCCTGGCGATGGGCGCGTGCGAGCCGCACCAATGCGTCGTCGTCGACGCTCTCGATCGGCGTGAAGTCGCGGTGCGCGATGTATTCCGGCCGCGTCGGCGTGCGGATGTAGTTCGAGACCGCGTTCAGCGTCAGG
>PNLC01000523.1 GCA_013822885.1 Bradyrhizobium sp. | reverse complement strand
AATTCGCCAACGATGGAGGCAAGACGAATTCGTCTCCAGGGAGAGCTCGGCATAAGCCGTAGAGCCATTGCGCAGGGAATGCCGGAGTGTTCCGTCTGTACCTGTATGCTCGTGTGCGTTTTCTATCGCACTTTAGCACACGAGACCGCGGGTGCAGCGTGCACCCGGCATTCCCTGCTCCCTCCGTTCAGGAGGGACAAGGTTCAGGCAAAACTCGGGCGCTTCGCGCCGCGAGATCGCGAAGTGATGTCCAGTGGGTGGTTTGTGAATTGAAGTGCACCACTTTCATCCGTCGTCCCGGGCTTGACCCGGGACCCATAGCCACCGGCTCGAGTTGTTGAAGGAAAGTTGTCGAGCATTTGTGTCAAGGCTACATCCGCCGCGGCGTATGGGTCCCGGGTCAAGCCCGGGACGACGGATGAGAGACCATGCCGCGCCTACCGCCGGAAACTCTTGATCTCCGAGACGCTGCCGTCGCGGTATGTCAGTTCAACCGAGACCGACCTGGTTTGCGGCGCGAGCTTCAGATACGGCGTCGCTTCGTGCGGAATGACGCTGGGGTCGCGCGGATCGCAGGCCGGCATTTTCAGAACCTTATCCGGCACCGTACTGTCGATGCCGACGCGCACTTCGCGGATCGCGCAGCGATACGACATCAGATGGGTGTAATAGACCAGCAGCCCGTTGAACTCGCGGAACGACAGCCAACTCGTCGCGGTCATGTCGAGGATCTTGCGCTGGTCGCGGATCAGGGCGGCTTCCGGATCGAACCTGATCGGGAATGGGCCTTGCAATTCGCCATTGGTGTCGACGTAACGCACCTGGATGGTGGTGGCCGGCGCGTCGGCCGGAAGCTCGATCGAGGGGTTGGGCATTCGCTTGCGGGTGCGCGGGTCGAGCGTGTCGATGAAGCCGGTCTCGCGGAAGTCGCCGGCCTCCCCCATCCGCCAGGAAATGCCGAGCGTCGGATCGGCAATCGAGAACACCACGGTCCAGCCGCCATTGTGGCGCGAGAACATCGCGATCGGCGCGTTCACGGAATCGTTCTGCGGCTTGAGCTGCTGCACCGGCGGCAATGCCGCGAGCTTCTGCGGCGCTTCGGCTTTCGCTGCCGCCTCGGGCTGGCCCTTCGCCATGCCGTTGAGGAACACGTCATCGACCATCTGGTCGAAATAAACCGGGATCTGCTTGTGACGCACCGTCTCCGCCAGTTCGCTGACGAGGCGCCGCGTGCGTTGCGCGACCTGAACGAGATTGGCGCCGGGCTGCGTCAGTTCCTTGGCAAATGTTCGCGTGAAGACCGAATTGGGATTCGTGTCCTCGTTGGAGAGCCGGTCGAGTGCGGTCTGCCGGGGACCTGCCGAGAACACCGAGAACACGCCTTCCGGCAATTGCGTCATCGGCGCGAGCCCGCCGCGGCCGGCGACCGCGCGGGTGCCGGCGCGCTCGAACGGATTGTTGCGGCAGGCATCGAACACCAGGATCGCGGTGCGGACCTTCCTGTTCTGCAGCCTCTCGATAATTCGGTCGGCGAGAACCGAGGCGTCGCGCACCAGCTCTTCCTGGCCTTCGGTCGCCGCCGGCACGTCGGTCGGCAGCAGAAAATTCTGGCCCGCGATTTCAAAGCCGTGGCCGGCGAAGAAAAAGAACGCGGTGTCACTGGCCTCGACCGACTTGTCGAAGGCCAGGAGCGTTTGACTGAACGCCTGCCGGCTCTGGTTTTCCGCCACCATCACCGTGAAGCCGAGCTGCTTGAGCGTGTCGCCCATGGTGCGGGCGTCGTTGACCGCCTTCAAGAGCTTGGGCACGTTTTTATAGTCGTTGTTGCCGACCACCAGCGCGACGCGCCTTTCGGCATGCGCGGACGATACAAGGGCTGCAAGCGTCACGGCAATGCCGGCCGCGACCAGAAAAACCGACAAGGACGCCGCCAACAATCTCGAAAGCCAACCGGTCATCGAAAATCCCTGCCTGCACGACTCATCCACGGCCCGTGCGGGCCATCCTATGCCGTAGTCGGCATATCGGCGCCATTGGTTCAACCCCGTTCCGAAAGGCGGGAGGCCGCCGCCAGCACCCAAAAATGGTCAGTTCAGGTTGTGCCGGCCCACCGTACAATTGCGCGCCGGGTCAATGATGATCCTGTCGGAATTTGTTCTTACCATGTCTCCCTCTCCCGAAGTCCAGGACGCCGTCGTGCTGCGCAGGATCGGCACGGCCAGCCTGATCGAGTTGCGCGCGCCGCCCCGCGCGAACGAGCGCAGCACAGGCCACAGCGCAAATGCACCCGACGGCAGCCTTTGCATCTATCAGCAGCTCGGCTCCGGCAGCCGCTTCAGCGGCAATCCGGAATTCTGCATTCACCACGGGATGTTCGCGACGAGCTATTCGGACCTTCCTTACGAGACAGCCGCGCTGGCCGCCGACGGCTTTCACCTGCGCATCCTCAAGGTCCCGGTGGCTAACCTGCGGCCGTCGCAAGCGGACCTTGTGAAGGCTGGTCTCGGCGATCTCGTGCCGAAACCGCTCGGCGAAAATGGCGCGCTGGTCCCGCTGCTGGCTTCATGCTTCCGCGACCTGAAGGAGACAGACGACGTGCGTGCCCCCGAACGTGCCCGATCGCTGGTACTGACGCTGGCTCAACTGGCCTTGATCGAGCGCGGGCTCATCCGGCCGGGCAGCCGGGCGGCGCTGCACGCGCTTCGCGTCGGCCGCCTGTCGCTGGCGCGGCGGTTGATCGCGCGCAACATCTCGCGGGCATCGCTTTCGCCTGCGTTGGTCGCTGAGCTGCTCGGGATTTCCGTTCGTCATCTGCACATCCTGTTCGAAACCAGCGACGCCAGCTTTGCCCAGACCGTGACCGCGGAGCGCCTCGCCGAAAGCTGCCGGCTGCTGACGCAGCCCCGGGAGCAGTCGATTTCGGAGATCGCGCTGGCCTGTGGCTTCAACAGCCTGGCGACATTCTATCGCGCGTTCCAGGCAGCCCACGGGATGTCGCCGGGCAGTTTCCGGGCCACGCAAGGCGCGCACGGTGAGGACGGATTGCAACTGCAACGCCAGATCTGAGCGGGGTGAACAGAATCAGAGCTGTCCAGCGGGGCTTATTCCGCCAAGGCGGCTTCCACCAGGCCTCGCGATTTTCGCGAGTTCCGGGGCATTTTGTGCCGAAACATTAAGCTTTTTTCGGTCCTTCGCGTCCGGGCTCCATTGACTTTAGCCAATTCGGCCCTATGTTCCGGCTCAACGCGGCCTTGGATCGAAACGCGATTCCCTGGTTTGCCGCTCGTCTGCGTAACTCAGAGCCCCCAGCTTCCTAAAGCGCGCCGTTTCGGGGCAAAACGCGACAGCCTTTTTACCCTCGATTCCGAACGGCGGTGTCGACTAGAGGCTCAATGTCTTTTTCCCATCTTGGCCTTTCCGATAAGGTCCTCGCCGCAGTTGCGGCTTCCGGTTACACGACCCCT
>PNLC01000522.1 GCA_013822885.1 Bradyrhizobium sp. | reverse complement strand
GAGCTCGTTGTCGGTGTCGTCGTCGGCCTCTTCCTTTTCCTCGTCGGCGTCGGACTCTTCGGCCTCGGAGACGTTGATGCCCATGTCTGAGAGCATCGACATGATGTCTTCGATCTGTTCGGGCGAGGTGGTGTCCGACGGCAGCACTTCGTTGAGCTGGTCGAAGGTCACGAAGCCGCGCTTCTTGGCCTGCTTGATCATCTTCTTGACCGCGGCATCGGAGAGGTCGAGCAACGGCGACGGCGCGTCGGGGCCATCCTTCTCGGGAGCGTCCGCTGCCTTGTCGTCTTTTTCCTTGTCCTTAACCTGCAGCGTCTTTGCCTTGGTGGCCATTCATGAAGCTCCCGAAACGCGCTCGTACGAGGATGCGTGGTCGCATTCCTCGCGCCTAATCACTGAAGTCTCGCGATGCAGCTTTTTCAGGAAAAGCCGCACCCTCTCTGTCTCTTGGTTTGAGCATGATGCTTTCGATCATGCTCACGACGCGCAAAGGGCGGCGCAGACTGTCGCCACCCCTGCCTTCCGTTCGCCGGTTATTGTCTAACGTAGCCCGAAGGCCCCTAAGCTTCGCTTAACCTTGTTTTTGCAGCCAAACCATGGATTTGGCGAGTCTTTTAACGGGCACGGCCGCTGCCGTCCGCATCATTCTTATCAGACGCTTGTGCGGAACCGGCCTGACAATTCGCCAAAACCCTCAATCAGGGCCTCGGTTCCGTCGAGCGAATCCAGCCTGCCGCTGACATCCTTCAGCCATGCCAAGTTGGCTTCAGAGGGCTCCTCGCCCAGGGCCAGTTCGGCATCCTTCTTTTCCCTAAGTAGGGCGTGCGTTTTCTGATGCAAGACAACCAGTTGCTGCCAGGTGGCAAGAACGTCCTCGCGCGCGGCGCCGGGCTTGGCCGCCCACACCGCCGAGGTCGTGATCGCCCGCTCAACCCTTTGAAGAATATCGGTTAATCCTCGCGCCGCGAGATCGGCTCGCATTTTCTCGGCCTGCTCCTCGACGTCGGGGGAATGGTGATGATCGTTGGCGAAGGCCGTAATAATGGCGGCGCGGAGCTTGGTGGCCTCGGGGTGCGCCAGTTCCAGCATGGCCACCTGCTCCAGATGGTCGTCCAGCAGCCAGGGATGGTTAATCAGGGACTGCAAAATCAGCGCCTCGCGGCGGGACATGGCGCTGCGCTGGCCCCGCATAATGGGACTGGTGGCAAGCTGGGGGCTGGCCGCCTGATAGGGCCCCGGGGCGATCCCGGAACTTGTCCCCGCTCCCGGTCCGCGACCGCCGCGGGGGGCGAATCGGCCGGCCTGGCCCGGGTTGAAGCCGATTCGGGGCGCAAAACGGCGGGGTGATTCGCGGCCCCCCGCCCCGAAATTGCCCCTGCCGTACCCGCCACGGCCGCCATCCGGCGCAAAGGTGCGCTGCAGCCGCTCGGCGAGATCCTGGCGATAGTAGCGCCGCACCACCTCGTCGCGGATGCCGTTACTGAGTTCCTTGATGCGCGCTTCCAGCGCCGCGCGGCGTTCGGGCGTGGCGAAGCTGCCGCCCTCGATCTCGCGCGACCAGATCATGTCGGCGAGCGGACGTGCAGCCGCGATCACCTCCTCGATCGCACCGCGGCCGCCCGAGCGCGCGAGATCGTCAGGGTCCTGGCCTTCCGGCAGCAAGGCAAAACGAAGGCTCTTGCCCGGCAGCAGGCTGGGCAGCGCCAAATCTGCCGCGCGATAGGCGGCCTTCTGTCCGGCGCGGTCGCCGTCGAAACAAAGGATCGGCTCGTCCGCCATCTTCCACAGCAGCGCCAACTGGTTTTCGGTCAAGGCCGTGCCGAGCGGCGCGACGGCGCCGCCGAAGCCTGACGTGACCATAGCGATGACGTCGACATACCCCTCGACGACGACCAGCGGCGAGCCGTTATGCGTCGCCTGGCGCGCGCTTGCGAGATTGTAGAGATTGTCGCCCTTGTGAAACAGCGGCGTCTCCGGCGAGTTCAGATATTTTGCCGGAACGTCCTTTTCCAGCGCGCGGCCGCCGAATGCGATCACGCGGCCCCTCGCGTCGGTAATCGGAAACATCACGCGATCGCGGAAGCGATCATAGGGCACGGGGATGTCCTCGCCCGCGACCAGCAGCCCGGCTTCGACCATGTCTTCGGTGGGAATGCCGTGCGAGCCGAGATGCTCCTTTAGCGCAAAGCGTTCGCCCGGGCCGCCCGGGGCGTAGCCCAAGCGAAACTGCAGCTGCGTCGCCGGCGTAATCGCGCGGTCGCCCAGATAGCCGCGCGCCTTGGCGCCATGGCGCGAGGCCAACGTGTCGGCGAAGAATTTTGCGGCGAGATCCATCACGTCGTAGAGCGTCTTGCGACGCTGCTCGTGCCGCGCCGCATCCGGCGTCGCCGCCGGCAGCGCCATGCCGGCCATGGAAGCGAGGCGCTCGACGGCTTCCGGAAACGAAACGCCTTCCGTTTCCATGACGAAGTCGAAGATGTTGCCGTTCTTGCCCGACGAGAAGTCGAACCACGCCTGCTTCTCATCGTTGACGAAGAAGGAGGGCGTCTTCTCCTGCTGGAACGGCGACAGCCCCTTGTACTCGCGCCCCGCTTTCTTCAGCTTCACGCGCCGGCCGACGACTTCCGAAGCCGGAAGCCGGTCGCGTAGCTCTTCGAGGAATTGAGGCGTGAAGCGCATGGGTGAGTGTGTACCGAGTCGGAGGCCTGTGCCAACCGAGCATGGATATAGGCACCAGCTGGTAAAAGGCGAAGTTTGTCCGGCTTCTCCCGGCTATTCACAGCAGTTGGCCATTTCACCGGATTGCAGCTTAAGGTTACGCTGGATTGACAATCGAAATACATTCGTATATACATCTGGGGAATTGGAATGGCGGGCGACTTCGAGCTCCTCGCAGCGGCAGGCTTCGAGTGGGACGAAGTCAAGAGCAATGCCAATTTGGTCAAACACGGCATCTCGTTCGATGATGCCAGCGAGATTTTTTACGGGCCGGTCGTCGTCAAGAACTCAACTCGCAACAACGAGGAAAGGTGGATTGCGATAGGAATCTCACGATCAGATCGTGACAGTGATTTTCACTCGACGAAACGATTCCATCAGGATCATTTCGGCGCGCCGTCCGAGGCCAGATGAAAAAGAGCGTATCGTGACGCGACGATGGGGTGATCGTCGCAAGGGAAAAACCGACTGGGCGCGATTTGGCGCGATTTCGGATGCTGAGGTTGAGGCCTCGATCGCAAGCGATCCAGACTGGGCTGAATTCAAGGACATCGACTGGTCGGATGCCGTTCTGGTGATGCCGGCCAAGAAGAAAGCCATCTCCATTCGCGTCGATGAAGACGTGCTCGACTTCTTCAAGAAGGACGGCGACGGGTACCAGCGGCGGATCAATGCCGTGCTCCGGTCGTATATGCAGCAAAAAGCAAAGCCGAAGAAGCGGGCGTAAGCCACGATTGTCATTCCGAGG
>PNLC01000521.1 GCA_013822885.1 Bradyrhizobium sp. | reverse complement strand
TAGACGATCTTGCGCGGGTAGGGCGTGATGTTGCCGCTCGATCCGTGCACCAGATTGCCGTGGAACATCAGCATGCCGCCGGCCTTGCCGGTCGGGGCGACGATGCCGCCTTCCTTCACGAGCCTAGTGACGGTTTCCTCGTCCAGCGTCCACAGCGGATAGGACGTCGTCTGGAGGTCGTGGGAGGCCTTGAGGTCGCCGGCATGCTGGCTCTTCGGCACCAGCATCAGCGGTCCGTTGATCGGCATCACTTCGTCGAGGAAGATCGCGATGTTCATCGCGCGCGGTTCGGGCATGCCGTCGTCGCGCTTCCAGGTGCCGTAGTCCTGGTGCCATTGCCAGACGTCGCCGGTGAAGGCGGCTTTGGCGTTGATCTTGAACTGGTGCATGTAGAGCTTTTCGCCAAAGATCTGCTCGATCGGCTCGATCATGCGCGGATGCGCGCCGAGAGCGCCGAACGCCTCGTTATAGAGGTGCGCGGCAAAGGCCGTGCGCGGCGCGCCGCTCTTTTCGCGCCACACTTCCGGGCGGTCGCCGTCGTAGATGTTGACGGCTTCGCGCGCGAGATAATCCACTTCCTCCTGGCTGAACAGTTCGGGCAGGAACAGCCAGCCCTCGCGATTGAAGAATTCGATCTGCTGCGGCGTCAGTTTCATGGCGTCTTCTCCTGTGGTTTTTGCTTTGTTGTCATTCCGGGGCGCGCGAAGCGTGAACCCGCAATCTCGAGATTCCGGGTTCGCTTCGCGCCCCGGAATGACGGCGTTTCATTCACGCCGCCTTATCGGTCGCCCTCAGTCTCTCCTCCGTCATCCGCCCTGCGGTCTGCGCATGGGCCAGCGCTGCGGCTTCCGCCGCTTTGGCATTGCCGGCAAAAATCTGCGCGGCGATCGTCTCATGTTCGGTCCAGGCGCTTTCGCGATAATCCAGTTCGGCGAGCACCGTCGCCATCGAGCGGCGCATATGCGGCCATTGCGGCGCGATCATTTCCTCGATAGCGGGGTTGCCGGCGAGCCGATAGATCGCGCGGTGAAAATCGACGTCGAGCGCAATCAGCCGCGCCAGCGGCGTGTTTTCGTCCATGGTCCGTCCGGCCTGCAGCGCCGCCTCGAGTTGCGCGCGACCCGAAGAATCGGTCCTGGCGCGTTCGGCGGCCAACCGCGCCGCCAGCGCGTCGATCGCGCCCCGCACCTCGTAGAGCTGGCCGATGCGTTCAGGGTCGAGCCGGGTGACCTCGAATCCGCGACGGCCGCTCTCGGCGACGAGCCCCTGGCGGTGCAGCAGATGCAGCGCATGAGAGACCGGCTGGCGCGAGACGCCAAGCTTGTCCGCAAGCTCGTTTTGCCGGATCCGATGCCCCGGCGGCAGCGTGCGGTCGGTGATCGCCTCGAGGATCCGGGCGTAGACCTGATCGATCAGGTTGGGGAGCGGATCCAGGGGAATCATCGGGTGCCCATTTTGAGAATACGGAATTCCGTATTCGATACTCCCGCGCTAAACGACCGTCAACCACCTTTCGCGGGAAGCGTGCCAAATCGAGCTCCGCGCGCTAAGCAACGGGAGCGGCCAATTTCGCGTCCGCCGCACCTCCGGTTGATCACGCCATGACCGTCACTTCCGCGTCCCCATCCATGCTGCGACCGACGATTCGAAAACGGATCCTCGGCATCGCCCTCGGATTGATCTTCCTGATGGCGATCACGTCGGCGCTGTCGACGGTGATGACGCGCAGGATTGCCCATCAGCTCGACGAGTTCAGCGGCAAATATGTCGAAGCCTATGGCCATCTGGCGCGGATGAATATCCGTTCGCTGGAGCAGGCCCTGGCGGCTCGACGGATGATGATCGGCAAGATGCAGTCGCCGCCCGACGAGCCCTTCGTTGCGGAGCAGCGAAAAATCTATGAGGCGAAGGGTCAGGAACTGGATCGGGAAGCGCAGCAGGCGCGCGCCCTGATCAATGCGATCATCGACGACCCCTCGACCACTTCCGACAACGCCCGGCTCGGGCGGATCGACGATCGGATCGAGCGCGTCACCAGCGATCTCCATCGATTTCTCGGTGAAGAATACCAGCGGTTGCTGCTGCTGCTTGAGGCCGGCAATTTCACGGAGGCCAGGGCCAGCCTTGCCCGGACCGACGCGCTGCGCGACGAAGTCAACGAGAGGATCGAAGGCATCCGCACCGAGATGCTCGCGCAGGTCCGTGGCGATGCGCTGATGACGATGCGCGACCAGAACACGGCCATTGTCATCTCGGTGGTCCTGACTTTGCTCGCGGGCATCCTCGGATTGATATTCTCGCTTTTCATCAGCACCGGTATAACCGGTCCGGTGCAGCGTCTGCTGGACGGCACGCGCGCCGTGGAAGCTGGCCGGCTCGATGGATCGATCGACGTCACCACGCGCGACGAAATCGGTCAGCTGACCACGGCCTTCAACAACATGGTCGAGCAGTTGCGCCACAAGGAGCGACTGCGTGAAACGTTCGGCCGCTATGTCGATCCGCGCGTCGTCGAAGGGTTGATCGAACGGCAGTCGCAGACGGCCAGCGACGGCGAGCGACGCGTGATGACGGTGCTGTTCTGCGACATGAAGGGCTTCACCCAGCTGAGCGAAGGCATGACGCCGCAGGGCCTCGTCAAGGTCATGAACCATTATCTGTCGACGATGTCGGGGCCGATCCGCAGCCATCGCGGCATCATCGACAAATATATCGGCGACGCGATCATGGCCTATTGGGGTCCTCCGTTCACCGAGCACAGCGAGCAGGCGCGCCTGGCCTGTCTCGCCGCCATCGAGATGGCCAGTCGCGGCGCGGCGCTGCGAACCGAATTGCCCGAGTTGATCGGCGTACGCGCGGTTCCGAGCGACTGCGACGTCCGCATCGGCATTGCCACCGGCGAGGTGCTGGTCGGCAGCATCGGCTCGGAGTTCATGATGAGCTACACCGTCATGGGCGATGCGGTGAACCTGGCGTCACGGCTCGAGGGCGCCAACAAGATCTACGGCAGCCACTCGCTGGCGTCAGCGCCCGCGATTGCCGCCGCCGGCGACGCGGTCGAAGTTCGGGAGATCGACCGGCTGGTGGTGGTCGGCCAGACCAAGCCCGAATCCGTGTTCGAGATCATGGGGCGCAAGGGTGAACTGACTGAAAAGGAAGTGGCTTTGCGGGAGCGCTATGCGGAGGGTCTCGCCGCCTACCGTGAGCGCCGCTGGGATGACGCGCGCCGCGCTTTCCACACCGCACTGGAAGCGGTCCCCGGCGATGGCCCATCGATGGCGATGGCCGCGCGGGTCGGAAATTTCCAGGCCAATCCGCCCGCGGCCCATTGGGACGGCTCATGGCAGCTCGATCAGAAATAGCGCTGTCAGCGACGCATCTACGCCGCCAGAAAATCCAGCACGATCTCGCAATATTTCTGCGGCGCCTGTTCGAACATCGGATGCGTTGTGTTCGGGATCATCTCGGTGCGCG